>JAIROU010000489.1 GCA_031257375.1 Bifidobacteriaceae bacterium | reverse complement strand
GCCCGCGTAGACCGGCATCAAGACCGCGAAGTTGCCCGATGCCGAGCCGGCGCCCCCAGCCCCGCGGCCCGACCCAGCGGGACCGCCGCCAACGCCGGCCGCCCGGTGGTCGCTCACGGCCGGGCCGCCCGCGCGTCGACGGCCGCCACTTCCGCCGTGACGCGGCCCTGACCGGCCAAAACCTCGGCGTTGGGGCGCGGGCGGGCGCCGAGCCCGTCTCGCAGGCCGCGCAGCCCGGCCATCAGCAGCCGCCCTTTGCGATCCGAGCGCGCCACCGCCCCGACCCAGGCCAAGAAGGTGTAACCGGAGTAAATCAGCGCGTCGAGCGGGCCGAAGGCGGGCGACTTGACGAAAGCCCACAGCTTGTTGCGGACCTCGTAATAGAAGCGGTCGCCGGGCGCCTTGAGGGCGGCCGCGAAGGCCTTGGTGTGGTGGACGGTGACCGAGGCTGGGACCAGGATCCCCCGGCCGCGGCGAAGCAGGCGGGCGGAATACTCCAAGTCGTCGTTCCAGATGAAATAGTCGGCCAGCGGCAGCCGGTGGCGCCAGGCGGTGTGGGCGTCCACCAGCATGGACACGAACGAGCCGGTGCGGATCGGCACGCCTCCCGCGAGCCTGGCCTGGCGCCGGCGTCGGGGCGAGGACCACAGCCGCTGGCGCTGGCTGTTCATGGGATGGTCGCGCCCGTCCGTCCAGACAACCCGCGAGGCGGCCAGGGCCAGTTTGCCGGGGTAAGCGTCCCAGGCCCGCTCCAGTTCGGCCAGGGCGGTGGGGGTGGGGGCGGTGTCGTCGTCCATCAGCCAGATCGCGTCCGGCGCCAGCGTCATCAAGGCGTGGGCCAAGCCCGCGCAAAACCCCCCGGCCCCGCCGGTGTTGCGGGTCAGCGCCAGCACCTCGCTGACCGCCGGATGGGCCGCCGCCAGTTCGCCCGACCCGTCGGATGAGGCGTTGTCGACCACCAGCACGGCTTCGGCCGGGCGGGTTTGCCCGGCCAGGGCGTCGAGCGTGCCGACCAGCAACTCGCGCCGATCATGCGCCACCACCACGGCCACGATCCTCATGCCGCCCCCTCGCCGCCCGCCCGCAGCAGGGCGGCTTGGTTCGATTCGGCCAGGGCGATCATCCGCCCGCAAGCCTCGATGAAGGCTTTGACGGCCGCGCCCGGCCGGGTGTCGCCGAGGTAGTACTCGGTCAGGGCGGCGCGCTCGCGCCGACGGCCCGCGTCGTCCTCGATCAGCCCGGCCAGGAACTGCCCGACCCTTGGGACCTCGGCGGCGCCCAGGCGGGGGACCGTCTCCAGCAGCCGGGTCGGGGCCACGCGCGCGTGGGGGCTCGGCGGCCGGGTGACGGTCAGCGGCCGACCGGTCACCAGGAAATCGATGGCCAGCGAGGACACGTCCGAGATCAGCAGGTCGGCCTGGCCCAGCAGGTCGGCGGCGTCGCCGCCGGGCGCCGTCCGGTGACCGGCCGTCCGTTCGGCCTTGGCGGCTTCCGCGACCAGTTGGCGGACCGCCGCGTCGGCCGCCCCGAAGTCGGCCAGCCGCGTCCCGGTCAACGGGTGCGGCCGGTAGATCAGCCGGAACCGGCGGTCCGCCACCACCCCGGCGGCGATCTCCCGGCCCCAGGCCGCCAGCGACGAATAGGCCGCCGAGTCGGTCCCGCCCTCCCATGTCGGGGCGTACAGCACCGTCCAGCGCCCGCCCCCGGCTGCGCCCGCCGGCTGGCGGTCGGCTGGGCGTGCGGTGGCCGGGCGGTGGGCCGCGCGGGCGGCATCAACTTGGGGGCGGCCGATGATCACGCAGCGGGCGGGCGCGTCGAACAGGGCCAGGTTGGCGCTCAGGCGGTCGATGGCGGCCTGCCCGGGCACGAAGGTGAAATCGTAGGCCTTGGTCTGGCCCGAGATGGAGACCACCTTGTCAGAATCGCCGTGCATGATCGAGACGTGGACCAACTGCCCGAACGCCAGCATCGAGAAGTTAGCGGCGTTGTGGTTAACGTACAAGACCAGGCGGACGGGGCTCTTGGCCAAGATCAGGTCGACCGACGAGTAATGCGAAATGGTGTGGGCGGGCAGGCCGGACTCGCGCCGGATGGCCTTGGCGGCCCGCGAGTCGGTGCCGATCACAACCAGCCGGTGGACCCGGTGCAGCGCCCGCAGCGCCTGGTACCAGGGCCGGAGCTGGTACAACCCGACCACAGTGTCGGCGAAGTAGACGATCACTTCGGCGGCGGGCGGGTCCGCCGCCAGGCGGCGCTCGTCGCCGCGGCCGTCCGGGACCGACTTGGGCAGCAAGCCGCTGGCCCGGACCAGCGCCAAGGCCAGCTTGAAAACCCGTCTCGACAACCGGCTAGACATATTTGGCCGCCTCCTGGCCGAACCGGCTGGCGTACTCGTCCCTGGGGATGTCGCCCAAGTAATAGGTCTTCAGTTCGCGCCGCACCGGCGCCAGCGGGTCACCGTCCCAGATCAGGTCCAGCGCCGCCGCCAGGGTCTGCCCGCCGGGCGGTGGGACGGCGCGACCGCTCGCGGCCGCCGGACCGCCCGCTTCGCCCGGCGCGGCCGGTCCGTACGGCCAACCCTGCCCGCCCGGCGGGGCCGGATCCGCGATTGTGGCGTAGTCGACCACGTAGGCGCCGCGGGCGACCGGGTACTCGTCCGCGAACTCGTCCGGCCCGGCCGTCACCGCCATCATGACGAACGGCTTCTCGGAGTAGAGGTAATCGTTCACCACCGAGGAGACGTCCGAGATCATCAAGTCGGACCGGTTGAAACAGTCGAAGACCGACCATTCGGCCTCGGCCCGGGCGCCGAAGACGTGATCGCGGCCGGTCGCGGCCGCGTCCCTGGCCAGCAGCGCCACCACGGCGGCGCGGGCCGCGGCGGTGGCGTGGTGCTTGTCCCAGTACGGATGCGGCCTAAAGACCACCGAACAGCCCCGGTCGAGCAGGGCTTGCACGATCTGAGGCCCGCGCCGCAGCGACGTGTAGTCCGAGTCTTTGGTGTTCCCGGTCCAGGTCGGCGCGTACAGGGCGACCGGCGCCTCGAGGCCGGCCAACGGCCCCCGGCTGGCGGCCACCCCGGCCACTTGGGGACGGCCGACTATGACGAAGAAGTCCGGCGCCGTCGCCAGCCCGGCCGCCGCGAAGCGGTCGACGGCCGCCTGCCCGGCCACGAAATCCTTGTCATAGGCCCTGAAGACCGGCGAGTAGCTGGCGATCTTGTCGGAGTCGCCGTGGTTGAGCTGGATGTGGTTGAGATGCGGGTAGCGCAGCAGGTGGTCGTTGAGGATGGCGGTGTTGACGTAGAAGACGGTTTTCAGCGACTCGCTCAGAGCGTCCTCGACCGCGTCCAGGCCGACCCGGTGCAGCACCGGCAAGTCGAAGGCCTGGGTGACCTCAGCGAAGTTCTCGCGCGTCCGGGTGATGATGAAAAACGGTTTGCCCAGCGCCTTGAGATGGTCCATCCACATGGTCAACTGGTGGATCGACCCGCGCGCGGCCTGCCAGTGGACGGCGAAGGCCGGTCCCATGGCCGCCCACAGCTTGGGCAGGCGGGCGTTGAACCGCAGCCGTCCGATGGCGAACCAGGCCACGTCCGCCAGCACCACCAAGTCGGCCGCCGCCACCGCCAGGGCCAGGCCCAACTGGGCCGCCAGCGCCTGGTCCCCGGCCAGCACCAGGGCCAAAGCGGCGGCCGAGTTGGCCCAGAAAATGATGTCCGCGGGCAGGTGCGACAACCTGGTCCGGACGCCCGCGAACCCGGCCGCGTAGGGAAAGGCCTGAGCGGCAAAAGCCCGCGCGATCGGCTCCGCCAGCAAGCAGCCCGCCACCGCCGCCACCGCCGCCAACCTGGGCCAGACGGCATCGGGCAACGAAAAACTGAAAACCGCGCACAGCGACGCCAAACGGCTGAGGACGTAATTCCCGGCCAGCGGCTGCTGGGCGGCGCGGGCGCGGCGGGTGCCCATGGCCCCGGCGCCCAGGCAGGCGACCGCCGCCATGGCCACCACCAAGGGCGCCGGGCCGCCCGCCCAAGCCACCGCCAGGGCGGCCAAAGCCAAGCCGTTGAGCAGCGCCAACGGCAATTCCAGCGCCCAGACGATGCTCCTCAGCGGGACGTCCGGCCAAAACGACAACCGGCTCATGGCTTGGCCAACATGCGATCAGCCACCCGCGGCCGCGCCTGGGCTGGACTCCGGACTGGGCGGCGGGCTCGGCGGCGGGCTAGGCGGCGGCGACGGCCCCTCGCTAGGCGGCGGCTGGGTGGGCTCGGCCGACGGCTCCGGGCTCGGCTCGGTGCTCGGCTCGGGCGTTTCCGCGGGCGGCGGAGTGTCGCTGGCCGTGGGCTCCGGCGTGGGCTGGGTGGGCTCGGCCGTGGGCTCCGGCGAGGCTGGTTCGGGGGCGCGGCCGGTCGGCTTGTTGCGATCCTTGGGACGCTCGGGGAAGTCCTCTTCGGGCTGGTCGGCCAAGCCGACATCCATCACGGCCACCCACATCCGGGCCGGCGGCCCGCCGCCTTGGATCACGCTGTTCTGGCCGAATGGCTCGATCGGCACGGCCTCGCCGTTCGGCCCCTCCTGGTAGAAGGCCACAGCCGTGGCCAACTGCGGGGTGTAACCGCAGAACCAGGCCGACTGGTTGTGCTCGGAGGTGCCGGTCTTGCCGGCCACCGGCCGGTCGAGTTGCTGGGCCGCCGTGCCGGTGCCGTACTTGACGACGCGGGTCAGGGCGTAGGTCAATTCCGCCATCGTGTCCTCGCTGAAAACCCTGACCCCCACGTTGCGCCCGCTGTAAACCTCGGCGCCGTCCGGACTGACCGCGCTCTCGACCAGATAGGTGTCGTGGCGCAAGCCCTGGGCGGCGAAAGTGGCGTAGACGCGGGCCATGTCGATGGCGTGGACCGAAGCGGTCCCGAGAACGTTGGTCAGGTCGGAGTCCAGGCCGACGGTGGCCACCGGGAGGCCGGCCGCGATCGCCGCCTGGCGCGTGGTCTCGCCCCCGATCTCCTCGTTGAGCTGCGCGAAAACCGTGTTGACCGAGCTTTGGGTGGCCCGTTCCAGGGTGATGCGGCCGTACTGGGCGTTGCCGGAGTTCTCAACCTCCCAGTCTTTGATCTTGATCGGCGATTTGCCGGAGTAGGTCTGGTCCAGGCTGATGCCCCGTTCGAGGGCCGCCGCCAGGGTGATCGGCTTGAAGGTCGATCCGGCCTGGGCGATGTCCTGGGTGGCGGCGTTCTGCTGGCGGACCATGTAGTCGTCGCCGGCGTAGATCATTCGGATGGCGCCGGTGTCCGGGTCGACCGAGGCCACCGCCACACGCAGGCCCGCCGGGGTGTCCGCCGGCAGTTGATCGACCACGGCCGCCGCCACTTGGTCCTGGATGGTCTTGTCGACGGTGGTGGTGATCTTCAGCCCGGCGCTGCCAAGTTGGGCGTCGGTCAGCCCGCCGGGGCCGGTCAACTCCTGGCGCACCATTTCCAACAGATAGCCTTGGCGCCCGGCGAAAGTGTCCGGGACCTCGTAGGGAACGAACTCTGGGAACTGCAGTTTCAGGCGCTCGGCCCGGCTGATGGCGTTGATATCGACCATGCCGTCGAGCACGTAATTCCAGCGGTTCGTGGCCTGTTCAAGATTCTGCTCTGGGTCGTAGTTGGAGGGGGCTGGGATCATGCCGGCCAGCAAGGCCGACTCGGAGGTCGTCAGGTCTACTGCGTCCTTGTGGAAAAAGGCTTGGGCGGCGGCCTGGATGCCGTAGGCCCCGCGCCCGAAGTAAATGGTGTTCATGTAGTCGTTCAAGATTTCCATCTTGTCTTTCTCGCGGGTCACCTTCAGGGCCAGCATGGCCTCCTTGAGCTTCCCGACCAGCGAGGTGGTGGTCTTGCCGACCCAATACCGCTCGATGTACTGCTGGGTGATGGTCGACCCGCCCTGGCGGGCGCCGCCCCTCAAGTTGTTGTAGAAAGCCCGCGCCAGCGCCTTCGGGTCGACTCCGACGTTGTCCCAGAAGGTCCGGTCCTCGGCCGCGACCACCGCTTGGCGGGTCGATTCGGGCAGGTCTTCGATGTTGATGATCTGGCGGTTCTGGACCTCGAACTTGCCCATCACAGTGGCGGCGTCGGAGTAGTAGACGGTCGAGGTCTGGGCCTGGGCGAAGTCTGACGGCTCGGGCAGGTCGATCATCTCGTAGGCGACCACGAAGGCCCCGATCACCAGCCCCACGCCGAACACGAAGCTCCACCACATGAAGCGCCACGACGGCACCCAGCGGTGGAAGCCGGTGTATTGCTTGCGCGGGTAGTTGAAGAAGCCGTAGCGCGGCTTGCCGCGCCTGGTGTACCGCTTCGGCGCGCCCGGCTGGCGCTTGCCCCGGCGGCGCGCCGAACCGCCGGCCGGGACGCCGGGCGACGTCTGCCGACCCATCGGCGAGGGTCGGAACTGCGGCCCGGGGCTGTTTCGCCCGGGCGTGAAATCCGCCGGCCGCGCCCCCGGCCGCGCCCCCGGCTGCGTCCCCGGCCGCGCCCCCGGCTGCGTCCCCGGCTGCGTCCGCGGCGACTGCGCCGCCGCCCCCTTGGCTGACACCCGGCGCGGCCCCACCGCCCCGGTGGGGCCGACTTGCCTGGGGGTCGGACCGGCCGTCCGCCGCCTCGGTTGGTTGTTCCCACTCGCACCGGCCACGCTTCTACTTTCTCACGCCGGCCCGCCCGCCCCTTCCTCCCGCCACCAAATCTCCCCCAAATCCAGCCCAGCGACGGCATCAGCACTAGCCAACTGAGGGAGCCCGCCCGGCAGGGCGACCGCAGCATGACCGAAGAGCTCCGCCTTGCGATAGCCGACAGGAAGTTCTTCGCCGACCAAATCCGCGACGGTCGGCGAGTCGAGGTGGTGGGCGTCGACCCTAAGACGCGCCAAGAGGAACGCCATCCAGTCAGGATGATGATCTGAATGTCAGACGACCAGCTTCGCCGGCCTGGGCGTGTTGTCGTTGATGGTCCTCACGCTCTTGGCGGCGGACACTGCGTCTGTATCGACGTTTCTGACCCAGATCCGCGAGTAAGGGGTTGGCGACACGTGGCGGTTTGATCTGAAAAATGCCTTCCGACCTGCGACAATGGGAGTGTTAGAAAGCCCGTTGGACACAAACCGGGAAGGC
>JAIROU010000482.1 GCA_031257375.1 Bifidobacteriaceae bacterium | reverse complement strand
TGCGACGGCCTGATTGGCGCCCTTGCCGCCCAGCGCGCGGCTGCGGCTGGCGGACACGACCGTCTCGCCGCGCCCCGGCAGTCGCCCAACGCGCGCTAGCAGGTCGGTGTGGATGGATCCGACCACCAGGATTCTGGGACGTGCCTCCAAGACGCGCTCTCCTTCGTTGCCTCTCACACGGAGGCGGCGGCGCCCCCGGCCGGCCGACGCGACCCATGCCCCGCGTGACATCTACGCGGGTAGACCTGGTCGGCTGCCACGACCCTACAGACCCGGCCGCCGCCAGTCAAGCCGCCGCCCAAGCCCCTGCCGCCCAGGGCGGTGGGCCGTCTCGCATCGCCTGACCTGGCGTTTAGCTTGCGCGTTGGCGCGGCCCGGCCGCAACCGGCGCGGCGAGCGGCGCCTTGCCCAACCCGGCTCGGCGACGAGCCCGCCCGGTTTCCGAAACGCGCGGCCTGCGGGCGCGGCGCGGGCGGGCGCGGCGCGGGCGGGCGGGCGCGGGCGGGCGCGGGCGGGCGGGCGCGGGCGGGCGCTGCGCGGCGCTCGTGCCGCCTCGGCCGGGGCGTGCCAGAATCGAACTGTGCATTTCATCGTCATGGGCTGCGGCCGGGTCGGCGCCGCCACCGCCACCGCCCTGGAGTCCCGCGGGCACACCGTCGCCGTGATCGACCAAGAACCGGCCGCTTTCCGCCGCCTGCCGCCCGATTTCGCCGGTCAGCGCGTCACCGGGGTCGGCTTCGACCGCGAGATCCTGCGCCAGGCCGGGATCGCGGACGCCTACGGCTTCGCCGCCGTCTCGTCCGGCGACAACTCCAACGTCCTGGCCGCGCGGGTGGTGCGGGAGACCTTCGGGATCGACAACGTGGTCGCCCGCATCTACGACCCCGACCGGGCGGAGGTCTACCAGCGCCTCGGCATAGCCACGGTGGCGACCGTGCCGTGGGCGGCCGACCAGGTCCTGCGGGCGGTCCTGCCGTCCGGCGCGACCGGCGAGTACCAGGATCCGACCGGCCAGCTAACCTTGGTCCGCCTCGACCTGCACCCGGATTGGGTGGGCGCCGACCTGGAGGCCGTCGAGCAGGCGGCGGGCGGCCGCGTGGTCTTCCTGTCCCGCTTCGGCCACGCCCTGCTGCCCGGCCCGCAGACGGTCTACCAGGCCGGCGACTCTGTTTACCTGATGACTCCGACCGACCGCATGTTGGCCGCCGAACGGGCGTTGGCCCGGGCGCCGGAGGCGCGGCCATGATGCGGGTGCTGGTGGCCGGGGCCGGGTCGGTCGGCCGCTCGATCGCGCGCGAACTGCTGGCCGCCGGCCACGAGGTCATCATCATCGACAAGAACCCGGCCGCCATGAAGGTGGCCTCGGTGCCGGACGCCGAGTGGGTCCTGGCCGACGCCAACGAGTTGCGCACCCTGACCGAGGCCAAACTGGAGCAGGTTGACGTGGTGGTCGCCGCCACCGGCGACGACAAGGCCAACCTGGTCCTGGCCCTGCTGGCCAAGTCCGAGTTCGGCGTGCCGCGCGTGGTCGGGCGTGTCAATAATCCTAAGAACGAATGGATGTTTGATCAGCTTTGGGGGGTGGACGTGGCCGTCTCGACGCCGCGCATCATGACCGCCTTGGTGGAGGAGGCCGTCTCGGTGGGCGATGCCGTCCGCATCTTCACGTTCCGCCAGTCCGACACCGATTTGGTGGAGGCCACGTTGGGCGACGACTCGCCTTTGGCCGGCAAGCTTTTGGGCCAGTGCGCTTGGCCGCACGATGCCGTCTTGGTGGCCGTCATCCGCGACGGCCGCCCCTTCACCCCCGACCCGGACGAGTTTCTTCAGGCCCGCGACCAACTCCTGTTCGTCGCCTCGCGCGACGCCATGGACGCCCTGCAAGCCATCCTCGAGGCCCGGACCCCGGAACCGGCCCCTGACCTACTCGGCGGCTGACGGCGAGGCGGCTGAGGCTGACGGTGCGACATCGGTTGACTGCCGCGAGAGGGACCAATCTTTGACGGCTCGTCGAGAATCAGCCCCAAAACCAGCTTTGTCATTCATCGGCCTCTTCGTCCTGGGCGGCTCGGCGCAGAGCCTCATACAAGCCTTGGGCTAGCAGAGCTTCGGCTAGCTGGCGGTACTTGCCGGTGGTGACCAGGTACTTGATGGCGGCTTGATGCCCTACGTCGGCCCGGTACGGGATGTCCTCCAACTCTTCAATGATGCTGGGCGAGGACGCGAAGTCGGACTCGGAGTTGGCCATGGCCTCGGCTTGGAGGCGGGAGGAGTTGATGGCGTGGTTGGAGATCGACAGGAAGGCGTTTGCCCGGTCCACCTCATCGAGGGCGGACCCCGCGAACAAGTCATTGATACGCTGGAGCACCTCTTCCAGCAGGCCGTACTTGGTGGCGCGTACTCCACCGGAGCCGACGGCGGTGACACCGGAGAGTTGGCCCTGCTGGCCCGCCGAGAGTTTCAGCCCGCCTTCACTGGCCCTGATCAGCTTGTAATGGGTCATGACCAGGCCCGAGGTGTCGACCTCGTCGCGCGGCTCGTCGTCGCGGATCGCGCCCCGGTAGACCTTGAAGAAGACAGACCACTTTTCGATGTCCAGGTTCTCGTAGTTGATGATCTGGGACAGGAAGTCGTATGCGCGCACGAAGTTGTTGATGGTGGCGCGGAAGTCCGCCAGGGTCTGCTTCTCCAGATCGTCGTCACCCACGCGCGCCGCGTGCAACCGGTCGTAGAACCGGTCGCGAGAGGTCTTGACCATCCCGTACAGCTTGGTGTGGCTGCCCTGCTTGACGACTTCCTCGACCACCGGGGTGATTTCGGCGGTGTCGATGATTCCGACCGCTTTGATCTTCGCCAGCATGTCGTGAACGATGTCCGGGTCGGACGGGCGGTAGAGCACAGCGTCTTCGTAGTAGTCCTGGAAGGCCGCCAGGATCGCGTCCGGGTCGTTCACGAAGTCCAGCACGTAGGTGTTCGCCTTGCCTGGTATCACTCGGTTGAGCCGGGATAGGGTTTGGACGGCGGTGATGCCGGACAGCTTCTTGTCCACGTACATGGCGACCAGCAGCGGCTGGTCGAAGCCGGTCTGGAACTTGTTGGCGACTATCATGACCTGGAACTCGTCCCCGGCGAAGGCGTCTTCCAGCGCCCGCCCGGACAGGCGGGGGTTCATGGTCGTCTCGCAGAACTCACCCGGCCCGGACTCGGGGTCGTGGACCGTGCCGGAGAACGCCACCAGCGCGGAGTACTCGCCCGCCAGGCCGTTATCTGCGAGGTACTTGTCGATGGCGATCTTGTACCGCACCGCCTCTTTGCGCGAACCGGTGACGACCATGGCCTTGGCCCTGCCACCCAACTCGCCGGCGACCACGTTCAGGTAGTGGTTGACGATGACCTGGACCTTCTGGGCGATGTTGTGCGGGTGCAGCCGAACCCAGCGCATGATCTGGGCGTTCGCCTGGCCGGTGTCAACTGTCGCGGTCGAACCGTCATCGTCCTTCGTCGACAAACGGAGCGCAAGGTCGTAGGTCATGTAGTTCTGGAGCACGTCAAGGATGAAGCCCTCCTCGATGGCCTGCTTCATGGAATAAAGGTCAAACGGCTCCGGCTTCCCAGACGGCCCGGGGGTGCCGAACAACTCCAGCGTCTTGCCTTTGGGCGTCGCGGTGAACGCGAAGAACGAGATCGTCGTCTGGTCCGCGCGAGCCGCCATTACCGACGCAAGCAGGTCTTCCGAGTCCACTTGTGCGTCCGGCTCGTCATCGGACGGCCCAGGCGCATCTCCCCCGGCCAGGACCTCCCGGAGCTTCTTGGCCGCGTCCCCTGATTGCGATGAGTGGGCCTCGTCCGCGATGACCGCGTAGTTGCGCGCCGCCAGCGCCGGTGAGTCACGCAGAATCTCCAGGGCGAAGGGGAAGGTCTGGAGCGTGACGCCGATGATCGCCTCACCCTTGGTCAGCGCTTCCGTCAGCTGCTTCGCCTTCGAATTGCTCTGCTCGTGGGAAACGGACACGAACATGCCAGCCTTCGACTGCAAGGAGGCCACGGCCCGGCTCAACTGCCCGTCTAGGACACGCCGGTCAGAAACGACGATCACGCCATCGAACACTTTCGAGGAGTCCGGGCGGTGCAGCGTGGCCAGCCGGTGCGCCGCCCAGGCAATCGAGTCGGTCTTGCCCGAGCCAGCGGAGTGCTGGATCAAGTAGTTGTGGCCCGGCCCCTCGTCCAGCGCCGCCCGTTCGAGCTTCGTGACGGCCCGCCACTGGTGGTAGCGCGGGAACCGCAACGCCCGGTCCACCGTCTTAGCTCCATCCACATCGACGCGCTCGTCGAAGCGGTAGTGGGCGAATCGCCCGATCAGGTCCAGGAAGGTGTCTCGCTGGAGAATCTCCTGCCACAGGTACGCGGTCGGCGCGGTGCCTTCGATAGGCGGATTGCCCTCGCCGCCCGCCCGCCCCCGGTCGAACGGCAGGAACTTCGTGTTCGCCGAATCGAGCTTCGTGGTCATGCGCACCCACTCCTCGGTCACCACGAAATGCACTAGCGCGCCCCGGCCGAACTCCAACAGCGGTTCTCCCACCGGACGGCGGTCTCGGGCGTATTGCCTGAGCCCGGCCTGCAACGATTGGGTGAGTTCGGTCTTCAGCTCGATGGTGGCGACGGGGATGCCGTTCAGGAACAGCACCAGGTCAAGCGAGTTCTCGTTCTTGGTCGAGTAGTGGACCTGGCGCATCACTCGCAACCGGTTGAGCAGGTAACGATCGTTCAACTCCGGGTTCAACGGTGTGGCCGGTCTCGGCTGGAACAGTGACAACCGGGCGGGTGTCACGTCCACAGGGCTCTTCAGCACGTTCAGCGTCCCGCCGCCGGCCATTGGGTCCGTGGACAGCAGTTTGACCGCCCTGCCCCGTATCCGGTCGGCTGCTGCAGCGTATTCGCCAAGGACGTTGGACACCCCGCCGCCGATGCCGTCCCCGCTGCCGGCGCCATGGCCCCGGTCTAGGCCGCCGGGCTTTACCAGCTTCGCCAACTGCTCGGGCTGCGTGTCGTAGAGCCATCCAAACAAATCCGGCAGGTACAGCGCCGAGGCTTGGTCGTAGTACTCGTCAAAGGGTGGAGTGT
>JAIROU010000479.1 GCA_031257375.1 Bifidobacteriaceae bacterium | reverse complement strand
CAAACCGCCGAACTGGTCGCCCAGGTCCTGGCCAGGGACCCGGCCCAGCCCGGGGTCACGCCCTGGGCGCCGATCCGGCCATGACCCCTCCGGGCAGCCTACGGCTGGCCGGACGCGACATCCGGGCCGAGATCGGCGAGCTGGGCGCTTCACTGCACCGGCTGCAGGCGCGGGTCGGACGCGACAAGTGGCAGGACTTGATTCTGAGCCGGGACGACGTGCGGCGCAACGACGGCTCGTATTTCGGCGCCACAATCGGCCGCCTGGCCAACCGCACCGCTGGCGGCCGCCTCCAATTGGACGGCCGGGAGCACCAACTGACTCCCAACGAAGGGCCCAACCATCTGCACGGCGGGTCGCCCGGCTTCGCCGACCTGCCCTGGACAGTTGCCAACCTGGGCGAAGGCCGGGTCCGGTTGCGCTTGGTCAGTCCGGACGGCGATCAAGGCTACCCCGGCCAACTGTTGACCTTTGCGACGTTCACGCTGACGGCGTCCGGCTTGCGGGTGGTCTACTTCGCCACCTCCAACCGGCCGACTGTGGTCAACCTGACCCTGCACCCTTATTTCAACTTGGACGGCGCCGCCACCATCGAGGATCACGTTTTAAGCGTGCGGGCAACCCGATATACGCCGACCGGCGAGGATCACATACCGACTGGCGAGATCGCGGCGGTCGAGGGAACGGCCCTCGACTTGCGGCGGCCGCGCCCGCTGCGCGAAACGTTGGCGGACCTGGCGGCCCAAGGATTGTCCAGGGCCGGGGGGCTGAACCACAACCTTGTGGTCGATGGCAGCGGCCTGCGCGAACACGCGCGCTTGTCGGCGCCGGGGGAGCGCCAGGTGATAGTGCGGTCTGACGCTCCGGCGGTGCAGCTCTACTCGGCGGGGCACCTTGGCGCGGCCGGCCTGGCCATTGAGCCGCAGGGCTTCCCGGACGCCCCGAACCACCCCGAGTTCCCCTCGGTGGTCCTGCGCCCGGGCCGGGCCTATACCCGCGTGATCGAGTTCGTCGTCAGCCAAGCCCCACCGGATCGACATGATGGTTGACGTCCGGCGCCGCTGTCGCCCAGTCGCCGCCCGCGGAAGGGCGAGGTCGGGCGGCATCGGACATCGGGAGGCCGGGTCACGGGCCGAGGCGTGTGGCGGGCAGGATGGGGACGCCGTCTGGCCGGGTGTGGACCGGGCCGGCGGCGTCGACGGCGGCCTTGCCCTCACGCCCGCCACGGCACAGCTGGCGCGGCGGACCAACAGGCGCCAAGGTGAGCGTTGCCGCCTGGCGGTTGATGGGCTCTTCGACCTCGGCTCGGATTGGGCAAAGTCAGTCGTTTTGTCGCGGTAGGACGGCCCTTATTCCATTCCTGAATCGCTGGCGCTCGGGCGACGATGGGATTTGCCGGGCGCGATCCGGTGCCGCACGGGATGGCGGCCGTTGGGTGCCTGTTACGACTTCAAGGAGGAAGAGCACGATGACGACGAGAGTTGGCGCGTCGAAGATTGCAGTATTGGTGACGGCCGTTGCGTTGGCGCTGGCCGGAGGGTTGGGGTCGGCGCCGCCAGCCCGGGCCGAGGCCGAGTCGGCCTTCGACATCCAGACCGGCTCCAAGCAGCGCTTGGCGGATGGTTGGCGCGATTTCGGCACGCCCAGGACGTTCACCAGGATCGAGTTCACATCGGCCTCCTCCCAGGAGGTGACTTTCTCGTCGTACGACTGGGAGGCCAGTTCTTGGACGCCGTTCTGGGCTTCCGAAGGGGTGGTCTCAGGCGCGGAGACAGTCCGGCTGCCAGAGCCTGTCGAGGCCACCAAGATCAAGGCCGACCAGTCGGGGGTGACCATCGGCGGCGTGTTCAACGATTCGCCACTGGTGGAGGAAATGGATTTGGAGATCACCACCACCGTCGGCGTGCCGGCGGTGCTGCCGGCCAAGATCAACGTCGATCAGGCCAACGGCGGACGGGTTCTGGTCCCCGTGGCGTGGGAGGTAGTCGACCAGACGCGGTACTGGGAGCCAGGTGAGGTCGTTGTCAGCGGAGTCTATGGCGGCGGGGCCGATCAGGGCGCGGCGACTGTGACTGTGACGGTCACGGCCGAGCGGGGGCTGATCGACGTGCCCACGCCGTATTTGGGCTGGAATTCGTGGTACTCGCAATTCACCGGCGTGTCCGAAGCGTCGACCAAGGCCCAGGTGGAGATCATGGAGCGGCAGGGCCTGCCAGAGGCCGGCTACGACATCATCTGGATCGACGAGGGCTGGTGGGGGGACAGCTCCGTCAGGACCCAGCGCGACGCGAACTGGCGCGACGCGGACGGGAAGATGATCCCGAACGCGAAGTTCCCGGACATGAAGGGATTCGCGGACTGGCTTCATGCGCGCGGGCTGAAGCTGGGTCTGTACACCGACACCGGCGACGGCTCGTGCGCCGGGGTGTGGGGGTCTGGCGGCGACAACTGGTTCGAGCAGTACCGCAACGACGTCGCCCGGTTCAAGGAGTGGGGCGCGGACGCCATCAAGCTCGACCATTGCGGCGGCCACAACGACGCCAACCAGCCCTCCAATTTCCAGGTTTACTCGGCCTTCTACCAGGCGATGCGGGCGGCGGACGCCGACGGGACAATGATCCTGGACACTTGCGAATGGGGTCAGGAATCGCCCGGCGACTGGGCTTACAAGATCGCCCACGCCTGGCGGACCGGCTACGACTTGTCGCACCCGGCTCTCGGCCAGTCGCTGTGGAGCTACTGGGAGCGCAACCTGAACAACGGCGGCTCGCGGCCGGGCGCCTTCAACGATCCCGACTACCTGGTGTTGACCGCCAGCGCGCCGGCCATGAATGTCGACGTGTGGCGCGTGTTGGTGTCGCTGTGGGCGTTCTCGGCCAGCCCCATGATCACATCGATGGATGCCAACCTGTTGACCGACGAGCACCTGGCGGTCCTGACAAACCCCGACATCCTGGCCCTGGACCAAGACCCGCTGGTCAGCCAGCCCAACAAGATCCGCGAAGACCAGGCCGGACTGCAGGTGTGGTCAAGGCAGTTGGAGCCCCAGAACGGCAAGGCTCGGCGGGCGATCATGTTGATCAACGAGTCCGGCGCCGGCAAGAACATCGGCTTCGACTTCGCCGAGGCCGGCTTGGCGAATGTGACGGCCGTCCGCGACATCTGGAGCCAGATCGATTTGGCGCCATCGCCGTCCTATTCGACGCCAGTGTTCCCGAACGAACTGGTGATCCTCATCGCTGAGGGCGATGAGGTGTCGCCGGCCAGCGGTTTCGCGCAATACAACTACGCCAGACTGGGCAAGGCGACCTCGTCCAGCTCGCAGGGCTCGAACAGCTCAGGCCGTTCTCAGGGTGCCATCGACGGCTCGGCCAGCACGTCTTGGATCGCCAACGCCACCACCAGCGACCTGGACGGCTCGCAGTGGGTCGGCGCCGATCTGGCGATGAGCCGCTCGGTGGCTGAAGCAGCTGTCAATCTGAACTCGGTTTTCAACGCGCCGTCCCAGCTGGAGTACCAGGATGCGGACGGCGCCTGGCAGGTGGCGGCGAGCTGGGCCTCGTTGCCAGTTGGGCAGACGACAGTCGCGTTGGCGGCGCCGGTCACAGCCCAGTATTGGCGCTGGCGGGCGCCCGGCGGAGGCCAGCCGCAGGTGCGCGAGCTGCAACTGTTCGGCGCCGACAAGGTCGCAGCCCCGGGGGACCGGACCTCCGTTCTGTCCGGCGGTGGCGCCAACTATCTGGTCGGCTGCGTCGCCGCCCCAGCGGCGGGCAAGGTGCTGGCCACAGCCTCGACGGTGTACAGCGCCGCCTACGGCGCCGACAGAGCCTGCGACGGCGTTGACGGCACGGCCGACACCGGCACGGGTCGGTGGAATTCGGGCGTGGAGGGCGACGCGGAGTGGCTGAGGTTCGACCTGCCCTCCCCTGTCGTCGACGCGGACAAGCTGGTGATCTCGGCCGGGTCGTTCTGGATGCGGCAGGAGCGCACCGAGGTTAGTTACGTCGACGGCCAGGGAGAGTCCCATCCGCTGGCCGTGATCGTGGCTGGCATCACCACCGCGATCCAGGATGGCGAGCTGCAGGGCGCCAACCAGGTGGCGATCGACGTCTCCGGGCTGTCGATTCAGTCGGTCAGGCTCGACTTCACGGTCGTCAACTCTGGCCAGCCAAGAGCCGGCAATCAGCCGATGCCGTCGATTTGGGAGGTGATGCTGTACCAGGAGGCCCAGCCGGTGACGGTCCAGCCAGTCAATGTGTCGGTCGACGCCGGGGCCAGCTTGGAGTTGCCAGAACAAGTCAAGACGCGGTACTCGGACGGGCGCTGGTCGAGCCAAGCGGTCGTTTGGGACGCGGTCGACCCGGCTTTGCATGATCGTTACGCATCAGGCCGGTTCCTGGTCGAGGGAGTGGTCGACGGCACCGCGCAGCCGGCGCTCGCCTACGTCACAGTGGTGGCCTTGCCGTCCACCTTGGACGGGCTGCAAAGCCTGGTGGACGCGAACTCCGGTCGGCTGGAAGCTGATTACGGGGCCTCGGGCTGGCCGGGCTTCGAGCAGGCCCTGGCGGACGCGGAGACAGCCTTGGCGGGCGACCCGCCGCCGACCGGGACGCAGATAGTCGACCTGGCGGTGGATCTGCGCGACGCCGTCAAGGCCCTGGTCGACCTGAGGGATTTGCGAGCGACCGTGGCGGACGCCGAGGCGGCGCTGGAACTGTCCGGCTGCTTCGAACCAGGACAGCTATCGGTCCTGGAGGCTTTGCTGGACGAGGCGCTGGCGGTTCTGGCCGACCCTGATTCGACCAGCGGTGACGTCGGGTCGGCGCGGTCGGGTTTGGCGGCGGCGGCCCAGGCCGCCCTGGAGCGGCCGAATCTGGCCCGCTCGGCCGTGGCAACCGCATCGTCGGAGTACTCGTCCGCCTATGGGGCGGGCATGGTCAACGACGGGAACACCACCACTACCAGATGGAACGCTAAGGCCGGTTCGACCACCGGGGACGTCGTCCTGGCCTGGCCCGGGGCCGTGACGGCGAACTTGGCCAAGATCTACTTCCGGGACTGGACTGGGCGGGCGGCGCAGGTGGCTCTCGAGTACAAGGGCCTCGACGGCCAATGGCAAACGCTCGCGACCATTGCCGCCGAACCGGTCGCTGGCCAGGTCAAGGCCGAGGGAATCACGCTGGCGCCATTCGCCGAGACCAGCTTTAGCGAGTTCAGGGTCAACTATGTCGAGACCGCCTTCCTCAATGGCGGCACCGATCCCACATTTTGGGAGGTGGAGCTTTACGGCGCCACGGCCTTGGCCGTCGATGAGGTGGCTGGTGTGGTGACGTCGGTTGGTGTGGCGCCGGTGTTGCCGTCTTCGGTTGGTGTGGTGTTGTGGGATGGGACCCGGGTGGCTTCGCCGGTGGTTTGGGATGAGCCGGCGGCGGGCGCCTTGGACGAGCCGGGGTCGTTCGTGTTGTCGGGCCGGGTGGCGTGCGTGGCTAGCTGCCAGAGGTCGTTGGCGGCCGAGGTGACGGTCGAGGTGG
>JAIROU010000439.1 GCA_031257375.1 Bifidobacteriaceae bacterium | reverse complement strand
GCCAGCGCGACGCCGGCCAGCGCGACGCCGGCCAGCGCGACGCCGACCCCTGCTCCCGGCGGAACCGGCGGCATCGGGAACCAAATCAACCCCGTCACCCCGGCCCGGACCCCGGCTCGAACCGGCGGGACCGGGCAGAACCGGAGGCGGCGGTGGAACAGCCTTTCGGAAAAACCGCGAAGGAGGTGATCAGGATCATCCGCGCGCTCCAGCCGGAGGCGGGCGGCCCGGCGCACCCGCCGGGCGCAGCCATCGCCTGCCGGTTGGCGGTGCGCCGCCCGAGCGGCTGCCCGCATCCGGCCGCCGCCGATTAAAGACCACCGGCCAGCCGATCTGTCGGAGATTACTGGCTGGCCGGGGACTCCAATAACCAATCAAAAGGAGTGACCCTAATGATAGCCATTCGCCTGCCCATTTCGAGGGAGCGGGTCAAGTGCTAGAAGTGATTGTCGTCGTCCTCGGGATAATCCTGGTGGGCGTGCTACTGGTGAAGAAGGTCAACGCCTCGGTGGCGCTGCTGCTGGTGGGCCTGGTCTTCATGATGTCCTCGGCCCTGCTCGGCCACGCCGGTTCGGCCTCGCTCGAGCCGGCCGAGACGGGGAACAGTTTCCTCGACCAATTCCAATACAGCGCCTCGGTCTTCGCCGGGCGGCTGACGTCGAGCGGCCTGGTCATCTTGGTCCTGTTCGGCTTCAGCGCCTACATGACCAAGATCGGCGCCACCGACGTGTCGGTCGAACTGCTGACCAAACCGCTGCTCAAACTCGGCCCCCGCGGCCGCTACCTGCTGATCCCCCTGACCTTCTGGGTCGGCAACCTGATGAGCCTGGTGGTGCCGTCGGCGTCATCGTTGGCCGTGCTGTTGATGGCGACCCTGTTCCCGACCATGGTCGCGGCGGGCGTCTCGCGGATGGCGGCGGCCGGCGTCATCGCCACCACCGCCACCATAATGCCGACGCCGCTGGGCGCCGACAACGTGGTGGCGGCCGAGGCCCTGGGCGTGGACCTGAACACCTACACCTGGGCGATGCACGCCAGGGTGTCGATCCCGACGCTGGTCGTGATGGGCGTGGTCCACTACTTCTGGCAGCGCCACATGGACCGCCGCGACGAGCGGTCGCGCCTGGGGGCCGTCGAGGCCGCGGTCGGCGCCAAGGCCGGGGGGCGGTCGGTGGGCGCTCTCGGGTCCGGCGCCGTGGGGGTTTCCGCCGATGCCGCCGATGCCGCCGGTTCCGCCAGCCGTCGCCGGGCGCCGAAGGCCTATTGCGTGTTCCCGTTGCTGCCGCTGGTGCTGGTGCTGGTGCCGTGGCTGCTGGAGAACCTTGGCGGGCCTAAGATCAACCTGTCGCTGGTCCCGGTGGTGCTGATCTCGCTGGTCGTCGCGGTGGTGACGGAACTGCTGGTGGGCCTGGCCCGGCGGCGCTCCCCGATCGCGGCGGCCAACGACGTGACGGCCTTCTTCAAAGGCATGGGCGACGGCATGACCACCGTGGTGGGTCTGCTGATCGCCGCCGCCATACTGGTCGAGGGGATCACCAAACTGGGCGTCATCGACACCCTGGTGGCCTGGGCGAAGGACGCGCCCGGCGGGTCTTGGATCGTCATCGGCTGCTTCGTCATCATGATGCTGATCTTGACCTTGCTGACCGGCGGCGTGGCGCCGTTCTACTCGTTCGTGGACGTGGTGCCCTCAGTGGCGAGCGGACTGGCGATTAACGGCGCCTGGCTGACGCTGCCGCTGCAATTCGTCGGCAATCTGATGCGGGCCTGCTCGCCGGTGGCGGCGGTGGTGCTGATCGTCTCGGGCGCCCTGCGGACCACGCCGACCGCGCTGATCAAGCGGACGGCCGTGCCGATGTGCGTCGGCCTGGTCATGTCGCTGGCCCTGACCTGGCTGGTGGTCTGATGGCGGCGGGCAAGCAGGCGGTCTGGTTCGACTGCGACACCGGTTTTGACGATCTGATGGCCTTGGTGGTCCTGGCCGGGCTCGACCAGTTCGAGATCGCCGGGGTCTCGACCGTGGTCGGCAACACCAGCTTGGAGAACACCACCGCGAACACCTTGGCCGTGGTCGAGGCGTTCGGGATCGACGTTCCGGTCTACCGGGGTCGGAGTCTGCCGCTGGTCGGCCAGCCGAGCACCATCGAGTCGCTGCTGGGCGAGGGCGGCATGGGCACGATCGGGCGGCGGCTGCCGCCCGCCGCCCGGCGCCGGGCCGAGCCGGAGCACGCCGTCCAGGCCCTGATCGACTTCCTGCGGTCGGCCGAGCGGCCGGCGCTGGTGGTGGGGACGGGTCCCTTGACGAATGTGGCCGAGGCGCTGGCCCTGGCCCCGGACGTGGTCGGGAAGATCGGCCGCCTGGTGGTGATGGGAGGCTCGACCGGCGCGGGGAACCACACCGCCGCCGCCGAGTTCAACGTCTTCGCCGATCCGGAGGCCTGGGCGGCGGTGCTGCGGGCGGGCGCCCCGCTGGAGATGTTCGGGCTGAACCTGACCCGCCAGGTGCTGATCGGTCCGGACGACGAGGCCCGGATCCGGGCGGTCGGCACCGACCTGGCCCAGGCCGTGGCCGACCATCTGGGGGCCTACCTGCGCATCCGCGACCGCCACCGGGCCGCGCCCATGCCGCTCCACGACCCCTGCACAACCGTCAGCCTGGCCCACCCGGAGTGGTTCGAACTGGCTCCGGCGCGCGTCGATGTGGAATTGGCCGGCCAGTTGACCAGGGGCGCGACCGTCTGCGAGTTCCGCGTGCCCAGGCGGGCCGAGCCCAACGCCCTGGTGGCCGTGCGGGCCGAGGGCGAGCGTGTGGTCGGTCATGTGGTGGACCGCTTTGTCGAGGCCCTGACCCTCCTGGGTTAGGGCTGGCGCCACTCAAAGTCCGGAACGCCGCGCCCGCCGCGGCGTTCCGGACGTGGTTTTGGCGGTGCGCCCCGGCGTTCCCGGGCGCTTCCCGGTGCTCTCAGCCTGCCTTCTGGCGGCGCTCCCCGGCGGTGCTCCCCGGCGGTGCTCCCCGGCAGACCGGCAATAACGGCGGGAATGAGGGGACGCTTTGCGCGCCTACTAGGATTGAGGCAATGCGAGTTCGCAACACTCGCAACATGCCCGCGCCTGGCAGGACTTGCATTT
>JAIROU010000426.1 GCA_031257375.1 Bifidobacteriaceae bacterium | reverse complement strand
TCGACCGCAAGCGGCTGATGATCGCCGCCGATTCGGCGGTCGGGGCGCTGTCCTTGGCGCTCGCGGCCGCGGTCTGGTTGGTCGAGGCGCCGTTCGGCCTGCTGGTGGGCTTCTTGGCGGCGCGCGGCGCGGCCCAGGCCTTCCATTCGCCCGCCCTGACGGCGGCCTTGCCGACCTTGGCGCCGGCGGACCAACTGGTGCGGCTGAACTCGCTCAGCCAGACGTTGATCGCCTTGGCCGGGATCGTCGGACCGGCGCTTGGGATCTTTTTGTATCAGACGCTTGGCTTCGCCGGGGTGCTGGTGGTTGACGCGGTCGGGGCCGCCGCCGCCTGCCTGACCATGGCCCGGGCGCGGCTGCCGCGCCTGACCCGGCCGACGGCCCCGATCCGGCCGTTGGCGGACTTGGCCGAGGGCCTGCGGGCACTGGCCGCCGATCGGCCCCTGGTCGCCCTGATCTGCCTGTGCGCGGCGGTGATGCTGATCGCGATGCCGGCCGGTTCGCTGTTCCCGCTGGCGGTGTACCAGATTTTCGGCGGCGGCGGGTACCACGCCTCGCTGGTGGAGGCGGTCTGGTCGGTCGGCTTCCTGGCCGGCTCGGCGGCGCTGGTGGTCTGGGGCGGCGGGCGGCGCCCGGTGCGCATCGCCATCGCCGCCACCCTCGCCCTGGGCGTGGGCCAGGCCGTCTGCGGCTGGCTGCGGCCCGGCCAGTTCGCCGTCTTCGCGGCCGTCGCCGGAGCCATGGCGGTGGCGATCGGCCTGTTCACCGCCCCGGTCTTGGCCGTCGCCCAGCAACGGGTCGCGCCGGCGGTGCTGGGCCGGGTGACCGGGCTGTTCCAAACCGTCATCACGCTCGCGGCGCCGGCCGGTTTGGTCTTGGCCGGCTTCGGGGCCGAGCGGCTGGGGCTGGGCCCCTGGTTCACGGTCAGCGGGCTGCTTGTGATCGCCGTGGCCGGGGCCGCGCTGGCGGTCAAGCCCTTGCGCGAGGTCGACCCCAAATCCCGCACGGAGTTGTCACATGCGGGGCGTGGTGCTGTCACGGCTGCGCGGCGTGGGTCTTGAGGCCGCCTTCGGTTAGGCCAGGCCGCAGAGTCACCCCGGGCGCGCTGGGCCCAGGTCGGCATGCGACTGTGCGCCGCCGTGTTGCTGCGGGTTGCGCGCCTGCCGAAACTCTGTGCCCAAAGATGTAACTTGTGTAAAATGTGTAACAATGCGCCAGCTTGTGGAAGGGGTGGATGGCAGTGGACTTCGGACCCAACCCGTTCACGCCGACCTTCGGCGTGGACCCGCCCCTCCTGGCGGGGCGCGATTATGAGATTGGGCTGGTGAGACGGGCACTCGGCGCGGCGCCGGGCCACCCCGGGCGCACGGTGTTCATCACGGGGCCGCGCGGCACGGGAAAGACAGTCCTGCTGAACGCTTTGGAGGCGGTGGCACGCCAAACTGGCTGGCAGGTGATTTCGGAAACGGTCCAGCCGAACCTGGCGGAGATCTTGACGACCGCGTCGCTGCCGTTGGCCTTGGCGGCTGCCGATCCTGACGGCGCTGACTCCCGCGTCACCGGCGTGTCCGCCAGCGTCTTGGGAATTGGGGGCAGCGTCACCAGGCAGGTGAGCGAACGCTACCCGGTCCAACCGGGCCTGCGCCAGCAGCTAGAGTTGTTGGCCCACTTGCTCAAGAATCGTCACAGCGGCGTGTTTGTCGCTTTGGACGAGGTCCACCGCAGCGAGATCACCGAACTAACGCCCTTGTTCCACGCTATTCAGCACTGCTTGCGGCAGGGGTTGCCCGTGGCCTTCGCCGCCGCAGGTTTGCCCTCGGCTATCGCGGACCTGCTCAACGCGGACGTGTTGACCTACCTGCGCCGGGCGGAACGGTTCACGCTGGGGGCCTTGCCCGCGCCGGTGATTGGGCCGGCCATCCTCGAACCGTTCGCCCGGGCCGGCCGCTCAATTGAGGAACCGGCCTTGGACCTAGCGGTGGGAGCGGTCCAGGGCTACCCGTTCCTCATCCAGGTTGTCGGCTTTGAACTCTGGGAGGCCGCCGCCGGTTCGCAGAGCGTGGGCGTTGAGGTTGCCCAAACCGCCGTTGGCCGCGCCCAGCGCACAGCCGGCCGGTTGGTTCACGAACCAGCTTTGCGGGATCTGTCGGCGGCGGACCGCGCCTTCTTGTCGGCCGTCGCCCGCCTTTCCGGTGAGACGGTTCGGGTCAGCGAGGTCGCGGCGGCTCTGGGCGCCACCCGCGACCACGCCTCCAAGTACCGGGCCCGCCTGATCGCCGCCCAAGTGATCGAGGCGGCCGGGCGCGGCCAGATCCGGTTCGCTATCCCATTCCTGCGGGAATACCTGCTCCGCGAGGACCCGTGAGGGCGAATTGGCGAGACGGCTCAATCCAGCGGGCCGGGCGACCCGACGAAGCGTCCTGCGGGCGCGGGCTGTCAGGCCCGATCGGCTCGTTCACTGCTGACGGCCGCCAGCTTCCCAAGTCTGGCCGCGGCGATGGCCGGGCATCCCAATCCGCGCCCTGATCTCGCTGGGCTGTGGCGGCGTGTGGGGCGGGCGGCGGAACGGCAGAACGGCTGCGTCGGCGGCCGCGGCCCGGCCCGGCCCGGCCCGGCCCGGCCTGAGGGAGAGCAAATCGCAGAGCGCAATCGCCGCGCCGCCAAGCTGGGAGCCGGGCGGACGGCATCGTGCATACTCCGCGCGTGCGCCGGCTGGCCGCCCACGTCTTGGCCCGCGCGGGCGGGCCGCGCTCAGCGGGCCTGGCAGGCTTGGCAGTAGGCGGCTCCGTCCAAGACTGGGATCGTGGCGACGGCGAACCCGGCCCGTTCGGCGGCGGCGGCCAGGTCCTTAGGCCGGTGGCGGGCGTAGCCGATCCGGGTGTGCGGATGCCGGTCGAGGGCGGCGTTGGTGTAGAGCGCGTTGACGAACAGCCCGCCCGCGCGCAGCAGGCGGCGGATCTCGGCCATCGCGGCGGGCACGTCGTCCCAGAAGTAGACCGTGTTGATGGACAACGCCTTGGTCACCGACCCATTCGGCAGGGGCACATGGGACACCTCGCCAGCCATGACCGCCATGCGCCCCCCATCCACGAAGCGCCGGTTGCGGGCCGCCGCCGCCCGCACCATGCTCGCGGACGGGTCAACCCCGACCAGCGCCGCCCGACTGGTCTTGGCGAGCCGGTTGAGCACAAATCCGTTGCCGCACCCAATGTCGAGCACCGCATCGGCGTCCGCCACCTCGAGAAGCTTGACCGCTTGGTCGTACAGGCGGCGGTTCTGGCGGTTCATCACCCGCGTCACCACCGCCCCGCCCAAGCCCGAGGGGCGGGCGAACTGCGAGGCCAAGAACCTGTCGATAGCGATAACCGCGAGCCTACCAAAGCGGCTCGGCGCCCCTCGCCACAAACTTCAGGCATTGCTACCAGCGGGTCGGCGCCCCGCCGCGTCGCGCCTGGCCACCCATCCCGCGCCACAGAACCGGTTGCCGCCGCGAATCTGGCGGTCACGTCATCGCGGCTGTCGCCGGCGGCGCGGGCGGGCGGTCTGCACCGGGCGTCACGGGCCGAGGAGGGCGGCGGGAACGACGTGCACGCCGTCTTCGCGGGTGTAGGCCCAGGGGCCGGTGTTGACGAACACCTTGACGATCCGCCTCGTCGGCAAGGCTCGCTCGAGCCAATGGAGGTGGCGGCCATCGCTCCCGGTGATCGCCGCGGCCAACTTGACCTCGACCGCGACTATGGTGTCGCCTCGCTCCACCAGCAGGTCGACTTCGTGTTTGCCGTTCGCCGTGCGCAAGTGCCGGACTTGAGCGTTGGCGGCATGCGCATAGGTCCGCACACTCATGGTGACCAACGACTCGAACAGCCGGCCCAGGACGGTCCCGGTTTGCGGCCCGATGGCCGGCGGGCCGCCGCCAGCCACCAGGTCTTCCGCGTCCAGGCTGAGCAATCGGGCGGCCAGCGCGGGATCGGCGAGATGATGTTTCGGGCCAGTCACCAGCGGGGTCCCCGGCCCATCCACCAGTGGCTCCCAAGCGGGCACGGGGTCAATCAGCCACAGCGACGCGAGCGCATCGCGATAGGCGAGCGTGGCCGACTTGGAGGGCTTGTCCGCCTGGCCCGGAGTGGCCGCGTCGAGGATCGATGTGTAAGCACTGGTGGACGACGTCGCCAAAGCGTATCCGCGCAACCAGGCCAACAGCGAGGCAGGTTTGCGAACTAGCAAGCCAAGCTCTGGAAACTGCTTGTGGACCACCGCCTCGAGGTAACCGTCTAACGCCCGCGAGCGCGCCCGCGCCGACGCCAAGGCCCGAATCGCGGGGAATCCAGATCCAGTGATTTCGCGGACATAATCCGCAAGGCCAACCTCGGTGGCGCCCGCCACTTGCGTTGTCTCAGCCAAAAGGCTGGTCAAGCTTACGCTCGGCGAGCCCAGCCCGCGCTCGGCCAGGGAGAGTGGTCGCATGCGAATGGAGGCGATGCGGCCCGCGCCCGAATGCAGCGCCACGCCACGAGGGGCCGCGCTGCCCGTCAACAGGAACCGGCCGGGGACTGGCTCCTCGTCTATCCATGAGCGAATGTCGTCCCATATCTGCGGGAGACGTTGCCACTCGTCCACCAGCACCGGCGATGCCGCGCGGACCACCGCGTCGGTCCCGCCCCTGAGGTTTTCCACCACCGCGGACCGGGCCAAACTGAAAACAGTTCTGGCCAACCGGGCGGCTGTGCGGGTCTTGCCGACTGCCTTCGCCCCTTCGATGGCCACGGCCGGAAGGTCGGCCAGATACTCTGCGACCAATCCGTCCGCAATCCGGGGAAGGTAACCTTTACCGCTCAAGACAACTCCCTACCAATCTAATGCTCCCACCCCTACCAGTCGAATGCACCCGATCTTAGCAGTCGACTGCACCCGTCTCTACCAGTCGAATGCACCCCTTCTTCCCAGTCGTTGGCGCACCCGGAAGGCGAGCCCCATCCCACGGTCGCCAAGAACGGCTCGGCCTTTCAAGACACGGGTCGGGCAGACCGCCCCGGCGACTCGTGCGACTCGTGCGACTCGTGCGACTCGTGCGACTCGTGCTGCCCGGTTGGGGCAATTGCGGCCGCTGCCCAGCCGTCAGCCGCTGGCCAGGCTCCCAGGTGAAACGCCGCGACCTGCGCAAACGCCGAACGGCCCGGCGGCGGCATCGGGCGAAGACGGCCGTAACTGCCCCAACCGGAAACTGCGAACCGAAACCGGCCCCCGCCGCCGCGGCCGCGGCCGCGAACGAGTCGTCTACCCCGCTGACATTCATCGGGGCCCCGCCCCGGGCGCCGGTGTGAGCATCTGACCGTCAGACCCGGCTGCCAGATGGAACCATGAAGAACGAGGGCGGCAGTCGGGGAGGAACTATGACTGACCGCGCGGCGCCTGCGGCAACTGTCGACCGCCACGCGATAGAGCCACTCTGGGACAGGTTATTGAGCCAGGCTGGGACATGGAATTGAGCCAGGCTGGGACATGGAATTGAGCCACCGTTGGGACAGGTGGTTGAGCCGGGCCGGGGGTGTCGCGGGGTCGGGGCTTGGTTACGCCGCGGGGTGCGCGGCTTGCGCGGAGCTGGGCGATTTCGGGCGTTGCCGGACGCGGTAGGAGGCCGCCTCGATGTGGAGGTGGTGCGCGTTGTTCACGAGCCGGTCGAGCGTTGATTCCGCGACCACCGCGTTGGGGAACAGCGAGTACCAGTCGGCGGGCGC
>JAIROU010000424.1 GCA_031257375.1 Bifidobacteriaceae bacterium | reverse complement strand
GCCTGGGCAACCCCGGGCCGGACCACGCCCGCAATCGGCACAACCTCGGCTTCATGGCGGTGGACGCGCTGGCCGGGCGCACCGGTGCGACCTTCGCCCGCCGCGCCCACGGCCGCGCGCTGGCCGGGGCCGCCCGCGTCGGCGTCCGCCCCGGCGGCGCCCCCGGCCCCAGGGCCGTCTTGGCCAAGCCGGTGACGTTCATGAACTTGTCCGGCGGCCCGGTCGCGGAGTTGGCCAGCTATTTCGGCGTCGATCTGGCCAACCTGGTGGTGGTTCACGATGACGTCGACCTGCCCGCCTGGCAGGTTCGCCTCAGGCGCGGCGGCGGCGAGGGCGGCCACAACGGCTTGCGCTCGATCTCCCAGGCCCTCGGCTCGAAAGACTACTTCCGCGTCCGCCTGGGCCTGGGCCGTCCGCCCGGCCGCCAGGACACGGCCGCCTACGTGTTGCAGGATTTCCCGGCCGCGCAGCGTCCCGACGTGGCGTTGTTGGCGGACAAGGCCGCCGATGCCGTCGAGCGGCTCATCCTGGACGGCCTGGACGCCGCTCAACTCGCCTTCCACACCCGCCCCAAACCGCCCGCCGGGACAACGCCCGATGCCGCCCGCGCCACCGACGGCCCGCCGGGCGGCGCCCGGGGCGAGGCGGGTGACCGGCCGTGACGCTGTCCCACCTGCCGCGACTGCTGGCCGCCGATCCGGCCGTGGCCGAGGTCCTGGAGCGGGTCAGGGCGCGGACCGAACTCAGGCCCGGCCAGACCGACCACGTTGACATCGCGGCCGTCGAAGGCGTCCGCCCGGCCTTGCTCGCCGCCATCGCCCGGACCATGGCCGAGGCCTTCCGCGAGGGCGCGGGGGCGGGGGCCGGGCCGCATCCGCCGGTGGTCGTGGTGACCGCCTCGACCAGCGCCGCCGAGGAACTGGCCGAGGCCGCCGCCGCCATGATGCCGAGGGACGCCATCGCCGTCCTGCCGGCCTGGGAGACCCTGCCGCACGAGCGGCTGTCGCCCCGGGCGGACACCCTCGGACGGCGCACGGCCGTCTTTCGGCGCCTGGCCCACCCGGAGCCGTCCGGCCCGCGCGGGCCGATCGAGTTGCTGGTCACGCCGCTGCGCTCGGTCCTGCAACCGGTCGTGGCCGGATTGGGCGAGGTCAGGCCGGTGCGGCTGCGAACCGGCGACCAGGCCGACCTGGCCGAGGTCGCCGAACGCCTGGCCGCCCTGGCCTACCGGCGGGTCGACATGGTCACCCGGCGGGGCGAGTTCGCCGTTAGGGGCGGCATCCTGGACGTCTTCCCGCCCAGCGAGGATCACGCCGTCAGGATTGACTTCTGGGGCGACGAGGTCGATGAGATACGTTATTTCGCGGTCCTCGACCAGCGCTCGTCCGATCTGGTGGCGGACGGCCTGTGGGCGCCGGCCTGCGCGGAACTGCTGCTGACCGCCTCGGTGCGGGCCCGCGCCCGGTCGCTGGTCGACCAACTGCCGGGGGTGGCGGACATGTTGGACCGGATCGCCCAGGGGATCGCGGTCGAGGGCATGGAGTCGCTCACGCCCGTGCTGGCCGACGGCCTGACGCCGGTGCTGCGCCTGGCGCCTCAGGGGTCGCTGATGATCTTCCTCGACCCCGAGCGGCTGCGCCGACGGGCGGAAGACCTGCTGGCCACCGCCGACGAGTTCTTGGAGGCGGCCTGGGAGGCCGCCGCCATCGGCGCCGACTCGCCGGTCGATCTGGCCAAGGGCTCGTTCCTGAGCTTGGACCAGCTTCACGATGAAGCCGTCCAAGTCGGCTGCGGCTGGTGGAACGCCTCGACCTTCGGCCTGCCCGCCGCCGAGCCCCCAGACATCCCGCCCGCCGACCAGCAGCCCGCCGGCCAGCCGGTCGCCGGCCAGCCGCCCGCGGGCCGGCCAGCCGCGGGCCGGCCGGAACCAGGGCCAGGCCCAGACCGAATCGCCCTCGGCGCCCGCCAACTGGACAACCACCACGGCCGCGTCTCAGCCGCCATCAAACAACTGAGGACCTGGGTCAAAGACGGCTGGCGGGTGGTGCTCACAACAGAGGGCGCCGGACCGGCCAAGCGGCTGGCCGAACGCCTCGGCCAAGAGGGCGTCCCGGCCCGGCCGATACCCGACTTGAACCCCGAAACCGTCGCCGACGGCATTGTGCTGGTCACCACGGCATCGGGCGTCGGCTTCCAAGTCCCGGCCCTGAAACTGGCCGTGGTCAGCCAAAAAGACCTGACCGGGCGGCCCGGCGCGTCCACCCGCGACATGCGCAGGATGCCGTCGCGGCGCAAGGCGGCCGTCGACCCGCTCCAGCTGAAGGCCGGCGACCTGGTGGTGCACGAGCGCTACGGCGTCGGGCGGTTCGTCGAACTGGTCGACCGGACCGTCGGCTCCGGCGAGAACGCCGCCACCCGCGAATACCTGCTGGTCGAGTACGCGCCGTCGACACGCGGCCAGCCCGGCGACCGGCTGTACGTGCCGACCGACTCGCTCGACCAGGTGACCAGGTACGTCGGCGGCGAGAACCCGCCGCTGTCGAAACTGTCCGGCTCGGACTGGTCCAAGACCAAGGCCCGCGCCAAGGCCGCCGTCAGCCACCTGGCCGACGAGTTGATCAGGCTCTACGCCGCCCGCATGGCCACCAAGGGGTTCGCCTTCAGCCCGGACACGCCCTGGCAGCGCGAACTCGAGGACGCCTTCGCCTACGTCGAGACCCCCGACCAGCTTTCGACCATCGACGAGGTCAAGGCGGACATGCAGCAAACCCCCCCGATGGACCGCCTGATCTGCGGGGACGTGGGCTACGGCAAGACCGAGATCGCGGTCAGGGCGGCCTTCAAGGCCGTCCAGGACGGCAAACAGGTGGCCGTCCTGGCCCCGACCACGCTGCTGGTCCGTCAGCACATGGAGACCTTCACCGACCGCTACGCCCCCTTCCCGGTCGAGGTCCGGGCGCTGTCGCGGTTCCAGAAGGCGAAAGAAGCCCGCCAGACCAAGGAGGACCTGGCCCAGGGCAAGGTCGATGTCGTGATCGGCACCCACGCCCTGATCACCGGCGACGTCCGCTTCAAGGACCTCGGCCTGGTGGTGGTGGACGAGGAGCAGCGCTTCGGCGTGGAGCACAAGGAAACCCTCAAGGCCCTGCGCCCGGAGGTGGACGTGCTGTCCATGTCCGCCACGCCCATCCCCAGGACCATGGAGATGGCGGTCAGCGGCATCCGCGAGATGTCGACCCTGACCACGCCGCCGGAGGAGCGCCATCCTGTGCTCACCTACGTCGGCCCGCGCACGCCCGGCCAGGTCGCCGCCGCCGTTAGGCGCGAGCTGCTCCGCGAGGGCCAGGTCTTCTACGTCCACAACCGCGTCCGGTCGATCAACCGGGCGGCCGCGGACCTGGCCGCCCTGGTGCCGGAGGCGCGCCTGGCCGTCGCCCACGGCCAAATGGCCGAGGCCCAATTGGAAAGGGTGATGGTCGATTTCTGGGAGAAGCGATTCGACATTCTGGTTTGCACCACGATTATTGAGACGGGTTTGGATATCGCCAACGCCAACACCCTTATTGTGGACGATGCCGACAGTTTCGGTTTGGCGCAGCTTCACCAGTTGCGCGGACGGGTCGGCCGGGGCAAAGAAAGGGCTTACGCCTATTTCTTTTACGGCGCCGGCAAGACTTTGACCGAGACCGCCCACGACCGGTTGTCGACCATCGCCGCCCAATCGGAATTGGGCGCCGGCATGCGGGTGGCGCTGAAGGACCTGGAGATCCGCGGGGCCGGCAACCTGCTGGGCGGGGAGCAGTCCGGCCACATCGCCGGGGTCGGCTTCGACCTCTACCTGCGCATGATGGCCGAGGCCGTGGCCGCCGCCAAGGGCGAGACCGACCAACCCCTCCCGGACGCCCAGATCGAGCTGCCGGTCAACGCCCACATCCCGAACAGCTATGTGGACGGGGACCGACTGCGACTGGAGGCTTACACCAAACTGTCCCAGGCCGCCTCCCCGGCCGACCTGGCGGCCGTCGCGGACGAGTTGACCGACCGCTACGGCCCCGTCCCGGAACCGGTGGCCGCCCTGTTCGAGGTCGCGGGCCTGCGCCTGATGGCCCGCGCCGCCGGGCTCGCCCAGGTCACGGCCCAGGGCCGGTACGTCCACCTGACGCCCTGCGTCCTGGCCGAGTCCCAGCAGCTTTGGCTGCAGCGGACCCAGCCCGGCACCATTGTCAAACCGGCCACCCGGGCGGTGTTGGTGCCCGTCCCCAAGGCCGGCGAGCGCCTGGGCGACCCGCCCCTGTCCGGCGTCGAACTGGTCCGCTGGCTGACCTCCCTGATCCAAGACCTGATCGCCCGCCTCCCCGGCCGCCCGCCCGCCAGCCGCTAACAATTGGCGGTTCGTCTTCGGCCGCTGGCGAGCCCCGCTGACGCTGCGGGACCTCGCGAATCTGACTAGTGAATAGTCTGATAGCATAGACTATATGAGCCGCACCACAATCGCCGTGCGCGTCCCGACTCGGGATCGTGTGACCGCCGCCGCGCGGGCCGAGCACAAGACCGTCGACGCCTTCTTGGCACGCCTGCTCGACGCCTACGAGGAACAGGTCTTCTGGGCGGCGATGGCCGCCACCAGCGCCGAGGACTACCAGGCCGCCGCCCGCGAGGACGGAATCTGGCCCGGCGACTACGACTACTCACCCGAGGCGGCGGTGATCCGGCGGGACGAGTCGCGTGACTGACCAGATCAGACAGGGCGATGTGGTCTGGGCTGACATGTCCCCGACTGGGGGGCACGAGCAGGGCGGCCACCGGCCGCACCTGGTCTTGTCCGACGAACGCCTGCACGCCGCCCGCCGAATCGTCATCGCCGTGCCCTTGACCTCCCGCGAACGCCCCTGGCCCACCCGCGTCCGGCTGGCCGCCGGCTCTTACGCGGTGGCCGAGCAGCCGCTCACCATGTCAGTAAACCGGATCGCGAAAGTGGAACGCACCGGCCACGACACGACCGCCGCCGTCCAAGTCATCAACCGTCTGATCGCGCCCGCACCGTCCAAATCAGCGCCGCTGGCGGGCCCGTGACATAGCCGAATGCGCCAGCATGACCGGCGGCCGCGTAGGATGGGGACCGAAAGCAACTGCCTGGCGGGTCTTCGGCGGCCTCGGCCGGTCGCCCCAGTGGCGGTCGAGAACCCTCGTCCCCTACCGCGCACAAGCATCTGACCAGCGGAGACGCTGTTCGAACGAACCTGAGAAAGGGAATCGACGTGGCTTTGAAGCGGATCGCCCGGCGGGCCTGCGCGGTTGTGGCCGGGGCCCTCTTGGCGGGATCTGGCCTGACCGCCTGCGACCAGCCGAATGTGGCCGCCCAGATTGGCTCCGAGGTCATCACCCAAGACCGGCTGATCGAATTGCAGCAGGATGTCGGCGCCATCTTCGAGGCACTGGCCGGCCAAACCGGCCTGACGACCAGCGAGGTCTTGACAATGCTCGTGGCCGAGAAGATCTCCGCCGAAGTGGTCGAAGCCACCGGCAACCAGGAGTTGATCGGCCTGATCCAGAGCTGGACCCCTGAAAGCGTCAGCGGATTGGTCGATGAGGCGCTGGCGACCGGGACGGTGGAACCCGATGTGGGCGACCGCCTGCGGGCGATCCCGCCGACGTCGTGGGACTTGGCCGCCCAGATGGGCGCCCAGGTGGCCGCCTACGGCCTCGAGCAAGGCGTGATCAACGCCGCCGACTACATCGCCGCCCTCGAAACGGTCGAGGTCAACCCCCGCTACGGCGACCTGGTGCTGGGGAGCAATCTGGCGCCCCTGCTCACGCCCGCGGACCACCCCTGGCAGATCCCGGCCTCCTCCCTGACCGCCACCCAGCCGGACGCCGGTTTTGAACTGGCCCCCGAGACCGCCGGGTGACGTGAGCGCGCAGCCGAGCCCGTCCGAGGCCCAATCCCAGGCGGTCGCCGACGACTGCGATCCCGTCGCCCGCCTCGTCGCCGTCATGGATCGCCTGCGCGCGCCGGGCGGCTGCCCCTGGGACGCCCAGCAAACCCACACCAGCCTGGTCCAATACCTGCTCGAAGAAGCCTACGAGGCGGCCGAGGCGCTTGAGCGCGGCGACCGCCGCGACATGCGCGAGGAGTTGGGCGACGTCCTCCTGCAGGTCGTCTTCCACGCCTCGATCGCGGCCGAGGATCAGCAAGACCCCTTCGACCTGGGCGACGTGGCCGCGGCCGTGGCCGACAAGCTGATCCGTCGCCACCCCCACGTCTTCGCCGCCAGCCAGCCCGCGCCCGCCTCGGCCGAGGAGTCGCACCGGCGCTGGGACCGCATCAAAGCCGTCGAGAAGTCCCGGACCTCGGTCCTCGACGGCATCCCCCTCGCCCAGTCGCCGCTGGCCAGGGCGCAGAAAGTGGTCGGCCGGGCGCGCCGGGCCGGTTTGCGTTCGGTGCCGCTTGAGGTTTCCCAGGGGTACGATGCCGCCCGCCCGGCGCCGGTGGGGCGTCCAGACCCGGCCCCCCACCCGGCCGCCGCCGCCCGCTCGGCCGCGCCGACGGCGTCGGCGGCCTTGAACGGCGTGCCTGACCTGGGCGAACGGTTGCTGGCCCTGGTGGTGGAGGCGGATTCGGCGGGGTTGGACGCCGAGCAGGAGTTGCGGGCCGCGACCCGCCGGTTGGTGGCGCGGATCGAGGAATGCGAAGCTTTGGAGAGGTCCCTAGAAGGAGGCGTGTGATGTTAGTTGGTGTGCCGAAGGAGTCGTCTGCGGGGGAGCGGCGGGTGGCGGCGTCGCCGAAGTCGGTGGCGCAGTTGGTGAAGCTGGGTTACGCGGTGGCGGTCGAGCGGGGGGCCGGCGCCCAGGCTTCGTTCCCGGACGAGTTGTATGTCGAGGCGGGCGCGCGGGTGGTGTCGCGGGCGGAGGCTTGGGGGGCCGATGTGGTCGTGAAGATCGAGCCGCCGTCGGATTCGGAGATCGCGTTGTTGTCGCGGGGGGCGGTGTTGGTGTCGCTGCTGGCGGCGCCGCGCAGCCCGGAGTTGTTGGAGAAGCTGGCCCAGGCTGGCGTGACGGCCCTGGGGATGGACTCGGTGCCGAGGATTTCCAGGGCGCAGGCGTTGGACGTGATCTCGTCGATGGCGAATATCGCCGGCTATAAGGCTGTGATCGAGGCGGCGAACGAGTTCGGGTCGTTTTTCACGGGCCAGGTGACGGCGGCCGGGAAGGTCCCGCCGGCCAAGGTGTTCGTGTCGGGGGCGGGCGTGGCCGGGTTGGCGGCGATCGGCGCCGCCAGGGCGTTGGGCGCGATCGTGCGGGCGACGGATATCCGCGCGGAGGTGGCCGAGCAGGTCGAGTCGATGGGCGCGGAGTTCGTCGGGGTGCAGGCGGAGGCGCAGAAGTCGTCGGACGGGTATGCGAAGGAGGCGTCGGCGGATTACGCGGCGGCGGCCGCGCGGATGTACGCGGAGCAGGTCAAGGATTGCGACATCGTGGTGACGACGGCGTTGATCCCGGGCCGGCCGGCGCCCCGGTTGTTGACCGAGGAGATGGTCGCGTCGATGCGGCCGGGCTCGGTGGTGGTGGACATGGCGGCGGCCAACGGCGGCAATGTGGCCGGCTCGGTCGCCGGCGAGTTGGTGACCACGGCCAATGGCGTGAGGATCATCGGTTACACGGATTTGCCGGGCCGGTTGCCGACCCAGGCGTCGAACCTGTTCGCGCAGAATGTGGTCAACTTCTTGAAGCTGGCCACGCCGGGCAAGGACGGCGAGCTGGTGTTGGACATGGACGACGTGGTGGTGCGGGGCATGGCGGCCGTGACCGAGGGGAAGGTGACCTGGCCGCCCCCGCCGGTGGCCGTCTCGGCGGCCCCGTCGGCCGGCCCGGCGGCCGGGGCTGGGGCCGTCCCGGCGGCATCGTCCCCCAAAAAACCGCGCGACCCGAGGGTGACCTGGTCGGTGTTGGGGGTTTGCGGGTTGGCGTTGCTGGGGTTGTTCTGGGTGTCGCCGGAGGGTTTGCTGGGGCATTTCATGGTCTTCATGTTGGCGGTGGTGGTGGGGTACTACGTGATCGGGAACGTGTCGCACTCCTTGCACACCCCGTTGATGAGCGTGACGAACGCGATCTCGGGGATCATCGTGGTGGGGTCGTTGGTGGGGTTGACCCAGTCGCAGCACGAGGGGCGCACTGATATGGCGATCCTGGTGTTGTCGGTGGCGGGTGTGTTGTTGGCGTCGATCAACGTGTTCGGCGGGTTCACTGTGACTCAGCGGATGCTGAAGATGTTCCAGAAGGGCTGACCGGTGTTGTCTTATTCGTTGCAGGCGGGCGCCTTCATCATCGCGGGGTTGTTGTTCATTTTGGCCTTGGCGGGTTTGTCGAAGCACGAGACCTCCAAGCGCGGGAACGTGTTGGGCTGCGTCGGCATGGCGGTGGCCCTGGTCGTCACCGTGTTGGCGACCCAGTTGGGCGTGGCCGGGTCGGGCGGGACGGAGCGTTCTGGCGGGCTGCCGGCGTCTTGGGGCCTGGCGGCGATCTTGGCGCCCATGCTGATCGGCGCGGGGATCGGGGTGTTCCGGGCGTTGCGGGTCGAGATGACGGGCATGCCGGAGTTGATCGCCCTGTTCCACTCGTTCGTGGGCCTGGCGGCGGTGTTGGTGGGTTGGGTGTCTTATTTGGAGGGCGCCCCGGCGGTGAACGCGGGCTTGCACTACGGGGAGTTGTTCGTCGGCGTGTTCATCGGGGCGGTGACGTTCACCGGGTCGATCATCGCTTACTTGAAGCTGTCCGCGAAGATGAAGTCGGCGCCGCTGGCGCTGCCCCACCACAATGTTTTGAACTTGGCGGCGATCGTCGCGTTCGTCGGTTTGACGGTCTGGTTCGTGATCCTGCCCGCCGATCAGCACGTCGGGGCGCCGGGCGCGGCCGGCGGCGGGGTGGTCGGGATCATGCTGCTGTCGGCGATGACGGTGGTGGCGCTGGCGCTTGGTTTGCACCTGGTGGCGGCGATCGGCGGTGGCGACATGCCAGTGGTCGTCTCGATGTTGAACTCCTATTCCGGGTGGGCGGCGGCGGCGGCCGGGTTCACGCTCGGCAATGATTTGTTGATCATCACCGGGGCTTTGGTGGGCTCGTCGGGCGCGTACCTGTCCTACATCATGTGCAGGGCCATGAACCGCTCGTTCATCTCGGTGATCGCGGGCGGGTTCGGGTCGGACGGCCTGGTGGTGGGCGAGGCCAAAGACTACGGCGAGCACCGCGAGACGAACGCCGCCGACGTGGCCGACCTGCTGGCCAACTCCTCGTCAGTGGTGATCGCGCCCGGCTATGGGATGGCGGTCGCCCAGGCGCAGGGCGCGGTGGCCGAACTGACGGCCAAGCTTCGGGCCAAGGGCGTGGACGTGCGGTTCGCCATCCATCCGGTCGCGGGCCGCCTGCCCGGGCACATGAACGTGCTCCTGGCGGAGGCGAAAGTGCCCTATGACATTGTCTTCGAGATGGACGAGATCAACGACGACTTCCCCGACGTCGACGTGGTGCTGGTGATCGGCGCCAACGACACCGTCAACCCGGCCGCCCTGGACGACCCGTCCTCCCCGATCGCGGGCATGCCCGTCCTGCACGTCTGGGAGGCCGGCCAAGTCATAGTCTTCAAACGCTCCATGGCCACCGGCTACGCCGGCGTCCAAAACCCGCTGTTCTTCAACGACAACACCGCCATGCTCTTCGGCGACGCCAAAACCCGCGTCCAAGACATCAACCAAAACCTCTAACGCGAAAGTATCGGGGTTTGCTGGAGGCGCTGGCCGCGCGCCGCTGCTGACGAGAAGCCCGTGCCAGGACCGGACCGTGGGAAATGGTGTGGTAAATTGTTCCCATGCGTGCCACTGTTGACTCGGCCGGCCGGGTGATGCTCCCGAAGCCCCTCCGCGAAGCGCTCGGACTGACTGCCGGCAGCAAGGTGGACATTACCGCCTACGGCGCTGGATTGGCCCTAGTCCCTGAGAGCAGGACCGCCAGGCTGGTGACTGACGAGCACGGGCTCCTGGTGGCCGAATCTGATGTCGAGGTCACCGACGCCGAGATGTTCGCGCTGATCGACGCTGGCCGCCGATGACCGCGGCGCCGCTCGCGCTAGACACGTCTGCGGCTATCCCCCTCCTGCACCGCAGCCACCATTGTCACCGTGCCACGCTTGACGCCATCGCTGGTCGGGCCATCGCCTTGACCGGCCACAGTCTGGCCGAGACTTACTCCGTGCTCACTCGCCTCACCGGCGGTCGCCGCCTGGCGCCGGCGGACGCGGCCAGTCTGATCCGGGCCAGAGTGGCGGCGATACTCCCCCTCGCGCCCGCGACCGCCAGCCGACTGCACACCATCCTGGCTGAAGCGGGCTTGGCCGGCGGCCAGGTCTACGATGCGTTGGTGGCCCTGGCGGCCAAGGAGCACAGCGCGGTGCTGGCCACCCGCGACGCGCGCGCGATCAGAACGTACCAGGCTCTCGGCGTCGAGATCGAAATGCTGGCCTAAGGGGCAGCGCCGTAGGTGGGGAGCTTCCGCTGGTCAGCCTTCGGCCGCCGCTCGCAGGCAGGGGTCGCGAACGCTGGTTGTCCATCAGCTTGGAGTCTGTCGGGCAATGGCCGGCCAGCGCGGCCGCCGGGTCACAAGGTGGCTCGGAGGGCGTCGAGCTCGCGGCGCCAGAGAGTCCAGGGCAGGTCCGAGGGCTGGCGCCAATCGCCGCGCGGCGAGAGGGACCCGGCCCGCAGCACCTTCGGGCCGTTCGGCAGGGCCGAGCGTTTGAATTGGGATGAGAAGAAGCGCTGGTAAAAGACCTCCAGCCAGCGCAGCAATTCGGCCGGCGAATAACCCCGGCGGTCGGCCGCGGGCACGCCGGCCGGCCACTGGCCGCGAGAGGCGTCGCCCCAGGCCTCGACCAATCGGAAAAAGACCTGGCGCGGGGTCAGCCCGAATCGCAAAGTGTAATAGAGCGCGAAATCCTGCAATGGGTAGGGGCCGATCACCGATTGCGTGGATTGAATAGCCCCGTCGTCGCCGGGCGGCACCAATTCCGGGCTGATTTCGGTGTCCACGATAGCCTGCAGAACGCGCCCGACCGACTCGTCGAATTGACCGGTCTTCACGACCCATCGGATCAAATACTGGATCAACGTCTTCGGCACCCCGCCGTTGACGTTGTAATGCGACATTTGGTCGCCCACGCCATAGGTGCACCAGCCCAGCGCCAATTCGGAGAGATCGCCCGTCCCCAGGACCAATCCGCCCCGGTGGTTGGCCAATCGGAAAAGATAATCCGTCCGCAGCCCGGCCTGGACGTTCTCGAAAGTGATGTCGTATTCCGCCCGCCCGGCGGCGAAAGGATGGTCCAAATCCGCCAGCATTTGACTGGCGGCCGGGCGGATGTCGATCTCGTCAAAACTGGCGCCGAGCGCCCGCGCCAAGGCCGTCGCGTTGGCTTTGGTCGCCTCGGTGGTGGCGAATCCGGGCAGGGTGTAAGCCAGAATCTCCGACCTGGGCCAGCCCAGCTGGTCGACCGCCTTGGCCGCCACGATCAGCGCGTGCGAGGAGTCCAGCCCGCCCGACACGCCGATCACGATCTTCGGCCGCCCGATCGCGCCCAAACGCCGCGTCAGCGCGCTGACCTGGATGTTGTAGGCCTCGTAACAGTCCTGGTCGAGCCGGTCCGGGTCGTCCGGCACAAACGGGAACCGCGCGATCTCCCTGCGCAGCGCCCCGCCCGTCCGGCGTTGCGCGGCCGCCAGCCCCGCGCCGTCGGCCCGGCCGGCGGCACTGTCCAAGGTCCCGTCGCGCCCGGACCGCCCAGCGGTGCGCCCGATGCCGTCGGCCCGCCCGGCGCCATCATCGAACGTGCCGCCGCGCCCGGGCCGACTGGCGCCGAGCCGGGCGCCGTCCGCCGACCCGGCGGCATCGTCCAAATCCCCGCCCGCCGGACGGGCGCCCGGCAGCGCGACCGCGGCTAGGCGGAACTGCCCGAGCTGGTCGCGGTGGGCGACCCGGTTGTCGTCAAAGGTGCCCTGGCGCAGCCGGTCCTGGCGGATCAGGGCCAAGTCGAGGTCGGCCGCGGTCAAGACCGGCTGCTGGCTGAAGCGCGGACCCTCGGCCAGCCGCTCGCCGCGCTCGAAGATGATCGTCTGCCCGTCCCAACTCAGGTCGGTCGAGGACTCGCCCTGGCCGCTGGCGGCGTAGATGTAACCGCAGATCAGCTTGGCCGATTGGACCTCGGCCAGGCGGCGGCGCTCGCGCGCCTTGGCGACCGTGATCGGGCTGCCGGAGATGTTGGCGATGACCTCCGCGCCGGCCAGCGCGGCCTTGGCGCCGGGACTGATCGGCACCCACAGGTCCTCGCAGACCTCGAGCCCGAGCCGCACCGGCGGCGCCGAAGGCGCGAATGCGACCTCGAACAGTTGATCGGTGGTGACCGGGACGCTCTGGCCGCCGATCTCGACGGCGTCGTCTACCCCGACTCCGGCGGCGAATTGCCGCTGCTCGTAGAATTCGCGGTAATTGGGCAGGTAGGACTTGGGGACCGCGCCCAGGACGCGCCCGCCCGCTATCACCACGGCGCAGTTGTAGAGCCGGTGGGTGGCCGCCAGCGGCGCCCCGACCACGATCGCGGCCGGCAGGCCCGCCAGTTCGCCGGCCAGATCGGCCAGCGCCGTCCGAACCTGTTCGAGCAGCACCGACTGCATAAAAATGTCGTCGAGCGAATAACCGGTCAAACTCAACTCCGGAAACACCACCAGGCTGGCCCCGTCCCGCGCGGCCGCCCGCGCCTGGTCTGCGATGACGGCCGCGTTCGCGGTCGGATCGGCCAACTGAACCGGCGGCGAACAAGCGGCGACCCGGACAAACCCGGCCTCAGCGGCACAGTGCTCCACCCGCCCAGTCTCCCAGATCCCCCCGCCCCCTAAACCCGGGGACGGTCCTTT
>JAIROU010000385.1 GCA_031257375.1 Bifidobacteriaceae bacterium | reverse complement strand
ACGACCGCCTCGCGATCATCCAAGAGCCCGTCAAGAAAATGAAGCAGGCTGCCGAAGCGCTCAAACTCCAAATCCCAGAGACCATCACGTGGTAGGAAAACCAGCCGGGAACTATGGTTAACCGGATGATTGCGTCTGCGAGAGGGGGCAAGCGATGGTTGAGTGGCTGTGGCTGTGGTGGTTGATCGGGGCCTTGGTGCTGGCCGCCGTCGAGATGATGACGGTCGACTTCACCTTCTTGATGCTCTCGGCCGGGGCGCTGGCGGCGATGGTCGCGGCCCTGCTGCACGCCCCTTGGTGGGCCTGCATCATTGTCTTCGGGGTGGTCTCGGTGGTGATGCTGGCGACTGTCCGGCCGCTGCTGCTGCGGCTGCTCAAGGTCAAGGCCGAGGCCCGGCCGGTCTCCGGCGCGGCCGCCCTGGTCGGCAAGCCGGCCGAGGCGGTCACCAGCATTGACGAGCACGGCGGCCGGGCCAAGATCGGCGGGGAGGTGTGGACCGCCCGGATCGAGGGCGAGGGCGTGGTCCCGCCCGGCGCCGAACTGGTCGTGACCGCGATCGACGGCGCCACCTCGGTGGTGGCGCCGGTGACAGCCAACCCGAGGGAGGTTTGAACATGTTTGACGGCGATCTGGACGCGGGCCAGGTGGTGCTGGCGGTTTTCGCGCTGGCGGTGGTCATCTTCGCGGTCGTGGTGCTGAGGAAGTCGATCCGGATAGTGCCGCAGGCCCAGGCCTGGCTGGTCGAGCGCCTGGGCCGCTACCAGCGGACCATGGACGCCGGGCTGAGGCTGCTGGTCCCGTTCGTGGACCGGGTGCGGGCGATGGTCGACCTGCGGGTGCAGGTGGTGTCTTTCCCGCCGCAGCCGGTCATCACCTCCGACAACCTGGTGGTGTCGATCGACACGGTGATCTACTTCCAGGTCACCAATCCGGTGGCGGCGGTCTACGAGATCGCCAACTACATCACCGGCATAGAGCAGTTGACGGTCACCACCCTGCGCAACGTCATCGGCTCGATGGACTTGGAGCAGACGCTGACCAGCCGCGACCAGATCAACGGCCAGTTGCGCGGCGTCCTGGACGAGGCCACCGGCCGTTGGGGCATCCGCGTCGACCGGGTGGAGCTCAAAGCCATCGACCCGCCCTCCTCGGTCCAGGAGTCGATGGAGAAGCAGATGCGGGCCGAGCGGGACCGGCGGGCCGTCATCTTGACGGCCGAGGGCATCAAACAGTCCCAGATCCTCAAGGCCGAGGGCGAGAAGCAAGCCGCCATCTTGACCGCCGAGGGCCAGGCCCAGGCGTCGATCCTGAAGGCCCAGGGCGAGTCGCGGGCCATCTTGCAGGTTTTCGAGGCCATCCACGAGGGCGACGCCGACCCCAAACTGCTGGCCTACCAGTACCTCCAGATGCTGCCCCGGCTGGCCCAGGGGGAAAGCTCGAAGCTGTGGATCATCCCGGCCGAGTTCACCGACGCCCTGTCCGGCATGGCCAGGGCCTTCGGGGTGGACGGCGGCGGGAGCGGCGGCGGCGCGGGCGGCGGCGACGCCGGGGGCGGCGGGCGGCGCGGATCCAGCCCGGCCAGCCGCGCGCTCGGCCAGCTGGCCTTCCGGGACGTGGCCCTGGAGGATCCGGCCGAGGCCTTGCGCCGCGCCCAGGGCGCGGCCACGGCCGCGACTTCAGACGCCAATCGGGTCGGCACCGGCTCGGGCGCCCCCTTCGACCCCGCCCACGAGGCCGGCCAGGCCCCCAGCCTGCCGCGCCGCCTTGAGCAGCCGCCGCCGGCGCCGCCGCGTCCCGCCCCGGGCGAGGGACCGGCCGCCGGCGGCCCCTACGGCGGCTACGAACGCCCCTTCCGCCCGCGCGAGAGCTGATCGGCCGGGCCGGGCAGGGTCTGACGGCCCGCCCGGCCGGAGTTGGTATTGTGGCACGTCTGGGTCCACCGGGGCCTCGGAAAACCCCCAACTCAGGAGAACCATGCTGATCAGGCTGCTGCGATCGTACTTGCGACCTTATCGGGGCGCCGTCGTGGTGATCGTGGTTTTGCAAGCGGTCCAGGCGGCGGCCAACCTTTACCTTCCCTCGCTGAACGCCGACATCATCGACTCGGGCGTGGCCCTGGGCGACACCGGCTACATAGTGCGCACCGGCGGCTGGATGCTGGGGGTGTCGCTGGTGCAGATGGCGGCCGTGGTGGTGGCCGTCTACCTGGGCGCCCGGACGGCCATGCGGCTGGGCCGGGACCTGCGCCAAGCCCTGTTCGACAAGGTGATGGGGTTCTCGGCCCGCGAGCTGGCCCGGTTCGGGCCGCCGTCGCTGATCACCCGGACCACCAACGACGTCCAGCAGGTGCAGATGCTGGTCTTGATGACCTTGGTGATCTTGATCTCGGCGCCGATGGTGATGATCGGCGGGGCGGCCATGGCCTTGCGCCACGACCTGGTCCTGTCCGGGCTGATCTTGGTGATCCTGCCGCTGGTGGCGGGCTTCCTGGCGCTGGCCCTGCGGCGGATGAGCCCGCTGTTCCGGGCCATGCAGAAAGCCATCGACTCGGTCAACCAGGTGCTCCGCGAGCAGATCGACGGGCTCCGGGTCATCCGGGCCTTTGTCCGCCAGCCCTATGAGGAAGACCGCTTCGACGCCGTCAACCGGCGCTTGACGAGACTGCAGCTGTCGGTCGGCTACACCTTCGCTCTGATGTTCCCGTTCGTCATGTTGCTGATGAACCTGACCTCGGTGGCGGTCATCTGGTTCGGCGGCCACCGGGTCGAGTCTGGGGCCATGGAGGTCGGCGGGCTGACCGCCTTCATCACTTACCTGATGCTGATCTTGATGAGCGTCATGATGGCGGCGATGATGTTTTTCTTCGTGCCCAGGGCCCAGGCCTGCGCCGAGCGGATCGAGGAGGTTCTGGGTTCCGCGAGCACCGTCGAAGAGCCGGCCCACCCGGTCCGCGAGTTCACCCGGACCGGGCATCTGCGGATGGACGCGGCCTCCTTCCGCTACCAGGGCGCCGAGGCGCCGGTCCTCCACGAGATCTCCTTCGAGGCCGGTCCCGGCCAGGTCACGGCCATCATCGGCGCCACCGGGGCGGGCAAGACCAGCCTGGTCAACCTGATCCCGCGCTTGTTCGACGCGACTTCCGGCCGGGTCGAGGTCGGCGGCGTGGACGTGCGCGACCTGGACTTGGAGACCCTCTGGCAGTCGATCGGGCTGGTGCCGCAGCAAGCCTTCTTGTTCTCCGGCACCGTCCGGTCGAACCTCGAGTACGGGCGGCCGGGCGCCACCGACGAGGAGATGTGGCAAGCCCTGGAGGTGGCCCAGGCGGCCGATTTCGTCCGCGCCGACCAGGCCGGGCTCGACATGGAGATCACCCAGGGCGGCTCCAACCTGTCCGGCGGCCAGCGCCAGCGGCTGTCGATCGCGCGGGCGGTCATCCGCCGGCCGATGATTTACGTGTTCGATGACGCCTTCTCAGCTCTCGATTTCGCCACCGACGCCCGCCTGCGGGCCGCCTTGGGGATGATCACCGGCCAGGCTGCGGTGTTGCTGGTGGCGCAACGGGTCGGCACCA
>JAIROU010000321.1 GCA_031257375.1 Bifidobacteriaceae bacterium | reverse complement strand
TGGAGGCGGGGCTGGCGGTGGTGGGCCGGGCGGACGCGGGCGAGCTGGTGGGGTTGATCCATCAGGCGGCCAAGCGTTTGGGCGGGTTGCTGGGCGGGCCGGGCGCGGCCGTTGGGCTGGCCCAGGACCCGGCGGTGCTGGGCCAGTTGACGGGTTTGCTGGAGTCGGTCAACATGGCCCAGGCGGCGGTCGGCGAACTGGTCACGGCGGCCGAGGAGACCGGGGTCGCCCAGCGGGCCGCCAAGACCCCGGCCGGGCTGTGGCTCCAGCTGACGGCCCGGCTGACGCCGTCCCAGGCGTCGAAGATCGTGTTGACGTCGCGCCGGGCGGCGCCGTTCAAAGCGCTGCGGGCGGCCGCCCTGGCGGGCCGCGCCAACCAGCACCAGGTCGCCGCCATCGCCGGGGTGCTCGACGACCTGCCCCGCGACCTCGACCCGGCGCTGGCCGCCCGAGCCGAGCAGCGCCTGGTCGGATTGGCGTCCCGGTTCGCGTCGGACGGGCTCGCCAAGCTGACCCAGGCGGTGTTCGAGCAGGTCGCCCCCCAGGCCGCCCAGGAGGCGGCCGAGGCCAAAGCCGCCCGCCAGTTGGAGCGCGCCGACCGCAAGCGGTTCTTCTCCGTGCGGGACAACGGCGACGGCACCCACGCCCTGCGCGGCCTGCTCGCCTCCCACGACGGCGAGCTGGTCAGGGCCGCCTTGGACAAGATCGCCGACCAGCGCCGCCGCGAACCCGCCCAGGCGCCCGGCGGGACGCCGCCCAGCCGCGCCCAGGCCAAAGCCGACGCCCTGGTCGAGATCTGCAAACACGCCCACGCCTGCGCCAACGCCACCCACCTCGGCGGCGCCGGCGCCAAACTCGTCATCGCCGTCCGCGCCGAAGACCTCCCCGCGCCCTTCCCGGCAGGGCCGCCGCCAAACGGCCCGGCCACCGGCCCGGCCCCGGCCCCCGGCTCGGCCCCCGGCCAGGGCGGGCGGATCGTGGCCACCGGGCAGAGGATCGACACCGGCCTGCTCGCCCAGATCGCCTGCGACAGCCACGTCGCCAGGGCACTGCTCGGCGCCAGGGGCGAGGTCCTCGAAATAGGGCGCGCCTCGCGGACGGTCCCCAAGGCCATCCGCCTGGCCGCCGCCCTCAGGGACCAGGGCTGCTGCTTCCCCTCCTGCGACCGGCCCCCCGAAGTCTGCGAATGCCACCACGCCAAACCCTGGAACCAAGGCGGACCCACCGACCTGACGAACATTTGTACGCTCTGCCCGGTCCACCACAGACTAGTCGAACCAGCCCGCGCCGGACCCGACGGCTGGAAACCCCAACTCCGCCACGACGGGCTGTGGGAATTCATACCCCCCAAATGGTACGACCCCGACCAGCGACCCATGCTCCACCACCGACACATCGCCGCCGGCGCCACACCCAGCCAACCCTGAACCCACGGCTGAACCCCCAAGGAGGGTGTTGCACAACACCCTCCGACCGTGTTGACGTGGGGCAGCGAAGCGCTGACCTAAGGAAACGCGGCAAGAAGAGGCTGTCGGACGGCCTGGGCGCCCGTTGTGAGACGGGCTCCAAGGCCGCTTGGACCGTTCACCAACCACGGGCGGGAATGCGCGAACGACGACTGCGGCAGAAGGCTCGGCGCCCAACCCGGGGCGGTCATCGCACGACGATCGAACAGGTCGGTCAGCGGACGACCGGGGACTCCGGGGCGGTCACATCGATCGACGTCACTGACGGCTGGCTGAGCAGGACTTCGACGGCCGCCGCCTTGAGGGCGGACTGGGACGAGTCGCCCCAGATCACCTGGACGCCGCTGGCCAGGGTCAGGGTGACGGTGTCGACGGTCTCTGCGCCGATGCTCGCGACCTGGGTGGACAGCCATTCCGGCAGCGCGGCCGCCACCCTGAGGACCGACTCGACGGTCCGCCGGTTGCCCTCGGTCAGCGGCACGGCGATGATCGGCAGCCCCTCGGGCGGCTGTTCGACTGTGGTCACCGGCGCCGCCTCCGGGTCGAGCAGAATGTAGGCCGAGCCGTCTTGGACGGCGGCGGCCGCCCGGCGCGGCTCGAGGCGCACGTCCAAGCCAGTCGGCCAGGCCAGTTTCACAGTCGCCTGTTTGACCGGCGACAAAGCTGTCAACCGCCGCTCGATCAGATCCGGGTGGAGCCGGATAAGCGGCACGCCGACTTCTTGGGCCAGCACCTCCTAGACCTCGTCCCGGTCGATCCAGCCGCCCAGGCCTGAGACCTCGATGTCGCCCGCCCGGACCGCGAACACCGGCGAGAACCAGACCACTGCCGCCACCCCGGCCAGCGCCGCCGCCGGGACCAGCCACTTCATGATCCGGGCGGCCGCCGCCCAGCGGGCCGCCTTGCGCCGCGCCCGGAACGCCTCTTGGCTGCGCCGGGCGGCCAACTCGGCCGGGCTGGGCGGCGCCGCCTGGGCCAGGCCCCGGCCCGCCCGCTCGGCCGCCCCGGCCGGGTCGACCTCCCTCCCCCTGATTGGCGCGGCCACCCCGGCCCGCTCGCCCGCGCGCAGCAGCGGCCCCGCCGTAGCCGCCCAAGGCCCATCTCCGGCCGCGGTTCGGCCGGTCGGGGCGGTCCAGAGGCCGTCCGCCGGGGCGGTTCGGCCAGCCGGGGCGCGGACGCCGTCGGGAACCCGCCCAGCCGGGCGCGGCCCGGCCTGCGCCGGCCCTCCCCACCCGGCCCGGCCGCGCGAGTCGGCCGTGCTGAGGCGGGCATCGACGACCTGGGGCGGCCCGGGCCGGGCGGCCGACGAGCGACCGGGCCGGTTCCCACCCAGGGCCCGGGCGGCTCCGTCCCCGGGGCCGAAACCCAGCCAAGCCGCCAGCCCCATCAGCCGTCCGCCCCGAGCGCCGCCACGATGGCGGGCGCCAGTTCGGTGACGTCCCCGGCGCCCATGGTGAGCACGATGTCGCCGGGGCGGGCGGCGGCCGCCACTTGCGCGGGCACTTCCGCCCGGTCGCGCGCCCAGATGACCGCGCCCGCGGCGGCGGCCGCGACGGGGGCCGGGACCAGGGCAGGACCAGAAGCGGGAGCGGGAGCGGGACCGGAACCAGAAGCGGGAGCGGGGGCGGGAGCGGGACCAGAAGCGGGAGCGGGGGCGGGGGCGGGAGCGGGACCGGAACCAGAAGCGGGAGCGGGGGCGGGAGCGGGA
>JAIROU010000308.1 GCA_031257375.1 Bifidobacteriaceae bacterium | reverse complement strand
GCGCGCTTGACCGGCACGGATGATTCCCTCCGGATGGATGTCTACGCCACCGGCACGGTTGACGCCCAGGTTCGCCAGGCCGACGGGCGCTACGCCCATCTCTTCGACGCCTCCGGCGCCCCCGGCCTGGCCAGCGGCACCGCCTTTTGGGTAGACGGCCGGGCTTACGCCACCGGCTTGCTTTCCGGCCGCGACGGCGATCAGGCGGGAAGCTTGGGCGAGGGCGCCCTGAGCACCGATTCGGCGACCAACACCGCCACGGTGACCTGGTCGAGGGACGGATTGGTGTTCAGCCTGACAGTCGGTCCGCACACCGGTTCGCTGTATTCGTTCGACCAGACCTGGACCGTCGCCAACCAGACCGGGCGTCCGGTGGCGGACGTGAAAGTCATCACCGGCGGCGCCATCGATTCGGCGGCGGCCCCCGACGGCTACGTCGGCTGGGACGCGGCCCGCGACGCCATCTACTGGTGGAGCCACGCCGACCGCGGCGCCGAGGGGGCGCTCAGCGGCGTCCGGGCGGTCGGCAGCGCCTCTTCCGCGCATTTGGCCGGACCGGCCGCGCAAACCTTGGCCACCGCCACCGCCGGGGCGTTGACCGACCAGGTCATCACCTATCGGGGGCGGCACGGCGCCTATCTCCAGTGGGACATCGGCTGGCTGGCCGACGGCGCCGCCGCGTCCGTCCAGGGGCGGTTGTCCAGTTGGGTCCTGATCTCGCCGGACCCGCACGAAGTGACGGAACCGTTCGATCCCAACCGGCACGAGAACTCGGCCGTCGGCGTCATTGGACTGGACGTCCGGCCGACGCCCAGGGCGGGCGAGGAGTACTACGAGTACGAAGAAGACGCCCCCTCGCAGCCCCCGACCGCGGGGCCGACCGGCGGCACGAGTCCCAGCCCCAGCCCGTCCAACCAGCCGGGCGGGCCGAGTCCCTCCGGAAGAGGCGGCGGCGGCCTGCCTTGGACTGGGGGAACCAGCGGCTGGATGGCCTTGATCGCCTTGGCGGCCATCGGCCTCGGCGCTTTGTTGCATGCCCGCTCCCGGCGCCACCAGACGGGAACCGACCCCAGACCGAGGTCTGCGGCGGAACCGGTTTAGCGCCGGGCAATGGCGCGGCCCACGCGCCAACCAATTGATAGCACAGGAAAGGATCATTCAATTGTTCGAAATGAAATCCAAGAGGCGAGTCGCCGCGCTTGGCGCGCTGGCGGTCTCGTTCGGCCTAATTGTGCCGTCCGTGGCGCTGCCGGCCTATGCCGACGACCCGGTCGACAAGGCCTTGGCGACGGAACTCGGCCTGGTGCCGCTTCCCGCCGAGCTGGCCCAGGTGGCCGGCGAGGCTTGGGAACTCACCGCCGAAACGAAGATCGTCGCCAACGGCGATGCCGTCGCGATCGGAGAGCTCTTCGCCGAGCAGGCCCGGAAGGCGACGGGCTATGACCTGCCAGTGGTTCAGGGCCTGCCCGGCGCCGGCGACATCAGTCTCCAGATCGACACCGCGCGCACCTTCGGCGTTCTCGACGCGGACGACTTCTACGGCGACAACGAGGCTTACGCGCTGGACGTGGCCGCCAGCGGCGTGACCGTTGTGGGCGGCTCGGCGCACGGACTCTTCAACGGCGTCCAAACGCTCCGCCAGCTCTTCCCGGCCTGGATCGAGTCGGCCGTGCCGGTCAACGCGGATTGGACCATTCCGGCCCTGCGCGCCGCCGACGGCCCGCGCTTCGCCTGGCGGGCCACCATGATGGACTCGGCCCGCTCCTTCAAGACAGTGGCGGACATCAAGCGGGTGATCGGCACCATCTCGCAATACAAGATGTCGGCTCTGCATCTGCACTTGGCGGACGACCAGGGCTGGCGCATCGAGATCACCAACGACGGCAAGGAGCTCGGCGATCCGATCGACTACAGCCTGCTGACCTCGGTCGGCGGCGCCACCGCCATGACCCAGCAGGGTTACAACTCCGAGCCCGGCGTCACCGGCTATTACAGCCAGGAAGACTTCAGGGAGATCGTTCAGTACGCGGCTGATCACTTCGTCACCGTCGTGCCGGAGATCGACCTGCCGGGGCACACCAACTCGATTCTGCACTCGATCCCGGAGCTCAACACCCTGGGTTCGAGTTGGCGCGACTACTTGAACACGCCGTCGCGGTGGGATCCGGCCGGAGTGACGCCGGTCGAGGCCCAATCGACCGTCAATCACAACGGCACCGGCTCGGTTGGCTACTCCTACCTTGACCCCGATCTACCGCTGACTTACACCTTCATCCGCCACGTGCTGACGCAAATCCGCGACATGAACCCGGACGGGCCTTATCTCGGCACCGGCGGCGACGAGGTCGCCAGCTTCACCAGCCGTTACGGCATGGTCAAGTTCGGACAGACGGTCGAGAACATCCTGGCGATCGTTCACGACCTGGGCAAGAAGGCTTTCGGTTGGTCCGAGATCGCCGACGGCGACCTCCAGGCCGGAGACGCGGTCCAGTACTGGAACCCGAGCGCCTCGGTCGTCAACCTCCGCGACCAATTGGCCAACAACGGGGCCAAGGTCGTCATGTCCTATGGCGCCGCGGGCTACATCGACATGAAGTATTGGGGACGCAACCCGATCGGCCTGACCTGGGCCTGCAACCCCGGCAACAACTGGGCCTCGGGGAACACCGGCTGCGACTTCCCGAACTACTACAACTGGAACCCGGTCCTGCCGCCGTACACGTCTTCCAACCCGGACCGGATCTTCAATCCGCCGCTCGAGGAAGATGAGATCCTCGGCGTCGAACCGCCTCTGTGGTCGGAAACCCTGCGGAGCATAGACCAAGTCGAGTTCTTGGCCTACCCGCGGTTGCTGTCCTACGCCGAGATGGGCTGGACGCCGCAGGCGCTGCGCGAAGTCCAGGACTTCACCAACCGGATCCAGGTCATCGGCGAGTCGCTGACCATTGGCGGGATCAACTTCGCCGACAACCAGCCGAAGAACACCAGCAGCCTGACCACCGATTTCTCGGCCGGCTGGCAGTACACGCTGGCCACGGTCGACGGCGTGGCGGAGGTTGACCAGGCCAAGGAGATCACGCTCGGCTACCTGGCCGCTCCCGGCACGAACCTGTCGACCGACGGCACCACGCTGACCCAGGCGGTCGAGGTTTACAACACCGCCCTGCCGCTGGACCAGCGCGCCATCATGCGGTCGGTCAGCGCCATCACCCCCAAAGCCGGCGGCGCGCTGAGCTACCAGGTCGACTGGGGCGACGGCTCGCCGGCCGAGCCGGCGCTGCTCAGCACCGACCAGCCGCGCGACACCATCCACGCGGCCGGCCTGTACACCATCAAGGCCACGCACACCTACACCCAGGGCGGGACCTATATCGTCAGCCTGACGGGGACGGACGGCTCGGTCTCCCTGTTCTCGATCGAGACCGGGGTCGATGAGGACATCATCGTCGGGGTGAATCCGGGCGTGTTGGCGTTGACGGTGCCGAACAACCAGGTGATCGATCTTGGCGACATCACGTTGAACGGCCTTGACCAATACGTCGGCGGGTACTTGAACACCGCCCATGTGAC
>JAIROU010000287.1 GCA_031257375.1 Bifidobacteriaceae bacterium | reverse complement strand
CGCGACTCGCCGGCGCCGGCATTTCCGCCGGGCTTCACCATCGACACCAACACTCCAGCCGGGCTTCTGAATCGAGACCAACATTTCGTGCGGGTTTTTCAATCGAGACCAACATTTCGCGCGCCCCCGAAACCGCCCGCAAGCCGCTGACCAGCCACAACGGGAAAAGGCCCCCGCCACAATTGTTGGTCTCGATTCGAAACCACGCCACAAATGTTGGTCTCGATTGGGAACCACGCCACAAATGTTGGTCTCGATCGTGGAGCCGCGCCACAATTGCTGGTCTCGATCGGGGAGCCCGGAAGAAGTGTTGAGGTCGACGCGGCAGCCGCGACGAGCGCCGGCCTCGGCCGCCTCTGGCCGACTCGGCCGGGCGCCGGTCACATCGGCCAGCGACCCGGGGCCGCCACTTTGGCCATAGCCCTGCCCCCCCCACCCCAACACAACCCGGCCAAGCCCCCGCTTGAAATCCTACAGAGAAACAGCCTGTCACCAGCCCAAACACGCGGAACGACACCCACACATCATCCCGAAGAGCCCACAAATCCGTCACCCATCTCCCGAGCCATCACACAACGGGACGCCAGCAGCTTGACTTTTCGCGGGGGGGGGGGGCGTAAATTCGGGGCTTCGAGCATCCCCGACTACTTTGCCCTGGAGGCCAACGTGACTCAATACAACGACCCCTTTGCGACCGGCGGAAGCGACCCGTTCGCGGCCAGTTCAGGCGCGTACAGCGCCGGGTACGGCCAGCCGGGGGTCCCGGCTGCCACCAAGTCAAAGCTGGCGGCCGGCCTGCTAGGCATTTTCTTGGGCGGCCTCGGCATCCACAACTTCTATCTCGGTTACAAGGGCAAAGCCCTCGCCCAGTTGCTCATCGCTGTTCTGACCATCGGGTTTGGCCTCATCGTGACATCGATTTGGGGGCTTGTCGAAGGGATAATGATCCTTGCCGGCGCGATCGACAAGGATGCCTCGGGCGCGCCGCTGGTCGGGTGAGGCGATGACTGTTCAGAACGTGCCGCACTCGGCTGGCCCATCGCAGCCGAACCAGCCGCAAGAGGCCGCCTTGGCCTTCGCCCGCCGGGTGTACCAGGACTACACGACAATCGGCAGTTACCAAGGCCCCCAAGTGCCGTTGCACATCGCCCCGCAGTTTAACCGCGACGAGCAACGCATTGCCAAGGCGCCGTTTCGCTACTTCACTTTCGCCGGAATTGGCGACGGCACGGCCGGACCTGGCGCGAACTTGGCCATGGCGGGGGGTTTGGCCAGTGGCAACGCCGCCGTGGGCCTGGCGGGAATCGCTGGATCGCTGATCGCGCAGAAGCGGGCGAGGGACGCAGCCATACCGAAGTGGCACGAGCTCCCCGGCGGTGAATTGGTGATCACCGATTACGGTTTCTACATGCTCTCGGCCGACGGCATGACCGCCGTGCCGTATGTGCGAATCGACGGCGCCCTTCTGACCGGCTGGGATCGAATTGAGCTCACTTTCGCGGCAGACGCCAAAGATGCCTTCTTGACGCCAGCCGCGACGACTGTTTTCGCGCTTTGGTGCCTGGCGGTGTACCCGGGCCACCCGCAACTGGGGATCCTTGTGGGGGCCTGAGAACCTGCTCCTAGGCTTCGGTGCCGGGAGCGGGCGCCGGGCGGGCGGCATCGTGCGTCGCGTTGTGGCGGCCTACGAGCGTTGGGCGGGCAGGAACGGGGTGAGGGACTTGGCGAAGGTGTCCAGGTTGAGGGTTTGGACGAGGACTTTGCCGGTGCCGGAGAAGGTGTTGACGACGCCTTCGCCGGTGCCGATCGAGCCGAAGAAGCCGCTTTGCAGCTCGATGCGGTAGTCGAGGTTCCGGTCCCAGGCGACGACGTGCCCGTTGTCGATCACGAAGCCCTGGGCGCCGACCAGCGGGATCTCGGTGATCGAGCCGAAGGCGTTGACCAGGAGGGCGCCCTGCCCGTTGGTGGTCATCACGAATAGGCCGCCTTGGCCGCCGAAGACCGCCCGGCCGGCCGACTGGCGCTCCATGGTGTAGGCGACGGAGCTGTCCATGGCCAGGAAGGCGCCGTCGTTCAAGCGGTACTGGGTGGCGCCGACGTCGAGTTGGACGATGGTGCCCGGATAGGTCGGGGCGATGGCCAGTTCGCCGCTCGGGGCTTGGCAGGTGACCTCGGTGATGAAGGCGGACTCGCCGGACACGGCGCTGCGGGCGACGGCCTTGACGAACTTGCCGAACCCCTGGCCGGAGGCGTTGAGCCGGGCCGCCAGCTCGACGCCAGGGGTTCGGTAGATCATGGCCCCGCGCTGGATCAGCGCGGTCTCGCCCTGGCCCATCATGACGCGGGCCATCGGGAACTGCATTTGGGTCTCAATCTGGAATCGCATGGTTGCTCTCCAATCAGGGGTGGCGGGGTGTCGGGGATTGGCGCTGGCAAGTCCCGCGCTTGGCGGCGCCAGGCAGCTGTCGACGGCTCAGCGGCGGCGCTCGGTGCTGGAGGGCATCTCGCGGGTCCTGGACGTCGGAATAGCCGCTGGTCAGTCTGCCGACGGTCACGCCACCCACGGTACCACCGGCCAGTCCACGCGCCGGGGGCCGGGAGGAATGGGCAGTCGCGGCTTCGGCAGAACACCGAGGGCCCCGCGGCCGGGCGCACGTGATGACCGGCGCACAGCGCCAGTCAGGAGAAGACCGGTCCACATCTTGGGTCGCGAGACGTCGGCTGTGGGCGTTCTTGAGGTCAGCGCCCGATGCCGCCAACCCGGCTGCCTGGGACGGCCGGGGCGCGGGCCGCCAAGCACCACCGAGGCCGATCAACGCAAAGCGCCTCGACTTGTCGTCTCCGGTCCCATGTGCCTCAGCGAATCAAGATTGGGTCAAAGAGGCCGTAGCCCGTCCAATAGGGGATCCTCTCTGATGGCGGGATATTAGAACACAACACAAACTTTAGGTATTGAACGCCGCTGACATCGATGTCGATGGGTTTTACGGCTGACCCGCTAGAGATCTCCGGCGAGGTGTATATCAACCGACCATCTCCATGAATCTCAAGCCACAGCGCGCGTCCGCCTTCCATAGTTGTGCCGGATTGTTCTTGAAGACCCCACGCCCCAGTGAATCTCGCGTAAGCGCGTTCAATGTCGTAAGTGACCGTGTTGGGATCGAGCAGACTGACAGAATCCTCCTGTCCGACAAAGCCATAGGAGTGGATGGCATTATGGTTATCAAGCACTTCGCGACCCGGTTCCGTCCGCCTCGACCACGCTCCACTGGAGCCCGCCCACTCGTACTGTGTCAGATCGGCCAAATACGTTTCGGGCTTGACCCGCCAGTGCGCGTAGAGGGTGTGGTCCTTGCCGATGGCCACGTGGGTGCTGCCGCCAATCTTCTCGCCGCCTTCTTTTTGCGTGTACCAGCCTTCGAAGTCGTAGCCCAGACGGGTCGGTTGCGGCAGTTCGCCGTACTCCGC
>JAIROU010000397.1 GCA_031257375.1 Bifidobacteriaceae bacterium | reverse complement strand
CTTCGACGGTCGGCCAGTCCTTGACGCAGTCCTGGACCAGCGCGATCCGCCTGGCCGCCGGCAGCAGCGCCCGTTTGGCGGGGTTGGAGCCGACGCCGACCACGATTCGGTCGAACAGGCCGGCCGCCCGCCCGATCAGGTCGCGATGCCCCAAGGTGATCGGGTCGAACGAGCCCGGCGCCACCGCCAGCCGCTCAGTCATGGAGTCTCCTTCCTCGTGACGGCGTTTCAGCCAGGTCGGCGCGCCGCCCGTCAGGCCGCGTCCGCGCCGCCGGCCGGCCGACCGGGCGCCGCGATCCGGCCGGGAGCGCCCGCTCGCGCCAGGTGCAGTTGAGTCTCGCCGTATTTCCGCTTGCCGATATTCTCCCAGCCGTCCGGCCAGGCCGGCGCCGCCGCACGGGCCGACCGCTCGACCACCGCCAGGGCGCCGTCGGCCAACCAGCCGGGCGCGGCCAGCCGGGCGAGGGCGCCGTCCAGCGGGGCGGCGGGCAAGTCGTACGGCGGATCGAGAAAGACCAGGCCGAATTGCCCGATGCCGTCCGCCCGGCCCAGCTCGCCCCGGCCGCCCGACCCGGCGCGGCCCGGGCCAAGGCGCCCGTCCGCCGCGGCGCCGCCCGGCTCGCCGCGCCCGCCGGCGCCATCCGGCGGCCTGGTCCGGGACCCGCCGCCGGGTCCGGCCGCCAGGGCGGGCGGGGGTCGGCCCAGGACGGTCTCGACGCGCGACGACCGGACCGCGAGCCGGCCGGCCAGGCCGAGGGCGGCGGCGTTGGCCCGGATGACTCGGACGGCGGCGGGGGACGATTCGACCGCCAGGGCGCTGGCGGCCCCGCGGCTGAGGGCTTCCAGGGCCAGGGCGCCCGAACCGGCGTAAAGGTCCAGCACCACCAGGCCGCGCCAGGCGTCGGGGCCGCGCCACCTGCCCAGCAAGGTCTCCAGCCAGGAGAACAAGGCCTCTCTGACCCGGTCCGAGGTCGGCCGGGTGTCCCGGACCGGGACCTTGAGCGTGCGCCCGCCGACGGTCCCGGCGATGATCCTGGTCATAGCCCCTTCACCCGCGCTCCAAATAGTCTTCGCGGCCGGCCAGCAGGGCGTCGACCGCTTTGGCCAGGGACGGATGGCCGTCCAGGCCCAGATCCTCGGCGATGACCGCCTCGGCCGACTGGCGGGCGGCTTCGATGAGGGATTGGTCGCGGGTCAGCCGGACCAGCTTTAGCGACGAGCGCCCGGACTGGCTGTCGCCCAGGATCTCGCCCTCCCGCCTGGTTTCCAGGTCGACCTCGGCCAGGGCGAAGCCGTCCCGGGTCTCGGCCATGGCGTTGAGGCGCCGCGCCGCCACGCTGTCTGGCTCGGCCTCGGAGACCAGCAGGCAGACGCCCGGATCGCGGCCGCGCCCGATCCTCCCCCGCAGCTGGTGCAACTGGGACAGGCCGAAACGGTCCGCGTCCAGCACCACCAGGGCGCTCGCCTCCGGCACGTCGATCCCAACCTCGATGACAGTCGTGGACACCAGCACGTCAATTCGGCCGGCGGCGAAGGCGGCCATGGTTCGATCCTTCTCCGGGCCGCTCATCCGCCCGTGCAGGGGCGCCAGCCTGACCCCGCTCAGAGCCGGGTTGGCCCGCAGTTGCTCCAGCGTCTGGCTGACCGACGCCAGCGGCTTGTTGACCGGGCCCCCGTCCGCCCCCGCGACCCACGCCGCGTCCGCTCCCGCGCCCACCGCCGCGTCCGCCGCCGCGGCCGCGCCCGGCGGGCCGGATCGCGGCCCGTCAGGCCGTTTGACCGGCCGCCCGGCGCCCGGAAGGGCGAAGGCCAGCTGGCCTTGGGCCGGCTCGTCGTCCTCGACCAGGTCCGCCCCGGCCTCGAGCTCGCCGGGCTCGATCGCCGGACAGACCACGAAGCCCCGGCGGCCGGCCTTGACCTCCTCGGCCAGGCGCTGCCAGACGCGGGCCAGCCAGGCCGGGCGCTCGAGCGGATTGACCCAGGTGGTGGAGACCTCCGGGCGGCCCGGCGGGGCCTCGCCCAGGACCGTCATGCCGAGGTCCCCGAAGACCGTCATGGCGACCGTGCGGGGAATCGGCGTGGCCGTCATGACCAGCAGATGGGGCCGGTCGCCGGCCCTGGCCCGCAAGGCGTCGCGCTGCTCCACCCCGAAGCGGTGCTGCTCGTCCACCACCACCAGCCCGAGGTCGCGGAACCGGACGCTTTCGCCCAGCAGGGCGTGCGTGCCGACCACGATCTGCGCCCGGCCGGCGCTGACCTCGTCCAGCAGCGACGCCCGGGCTTTGCCCTGGACAGCCCCGGTCAGCAGCCGCACGGCCACCCCGGGACCGACGCGCGCGCCTGCCGGAGCCGCCCCGGCGGCATCGGGCAACCCGTCGCCGTCCCCGAGCGGGGCCAAAAGCTTGGTCAAGGTCTGGTAATGCTGCGCCGCCAAAACCTCGGTCGGGGCTAACAGCGCGGCCTGCCCGGCGGCATCGACCACCTGTAGCATGGCCCTGAGCGCCACCACCGTCTTGCCGGAGCCGACGTCGCCCTGGAGAAGCTGGTTCATGGGACGCTTCAGGGCCAGCAGTTGGCCGAGTTTGTCACCGGCCCGGCGTTGGGCCGCCGTGAGGGCGAACGGCAGCGCCGCGTCGAGGCGGGCGACCAGGTGATCCGGCCCGGACGGCGAGGGCCGGGGCTTGGCCGCCGCGCCGGTTTCCAGTTGGCGCCGCCGCCGGGCCAGCCCGGTCTGCAGGACGAACGCCTCCTCGAAGCGAAAGCGCTGCCGGGCCGCCTGCCACTGGGCCGGGTCGGCCGGGTTGTGGATGTCCCAGAGGGCTTGGCCCAAGCCGGGAAGCCGGCGGGCCTGGCGGACGGCCCTCGGCAGCGGGTCGCCGGGCGATTCCTCGCCCAACGCCATCAGGGCGGTGCGGATGGCCTTTTGCAGCTGCGGCGATTGGACGCCGGCCACGGCCGGGTAGATCGGGATCAGCCGCCCGGCGAACCGGGGATCCTCCTCGGCCAGGGCGTCTTCCCAGATCACCTCGGGGTGGACGAGTTGTTGGCGGCCGCGATAGAGGCTGACCTTGCCGGTGAACAGACCCATCCGGCCGACTTGGTACTGGCTGGTGTAGAAGTCCACCAAGTGCGGCCGTTTGAGGAAAAAGGTCAGGTCGAGCCGGTGGGCGCCGTCCGTGATCTGCGCCGACACCAGCCATTGGGTGCGCTGTTTGATGTCGCGGACCGAGACCTCGGCGACGCGGGCGTTGATCGAGACGACCTCGTCCAGTCTCAGCTGGGCCATGTCGGTGGGCACGCGCGGGTCGTCGTAGCGCTTCGGGTAGTGGCGCAGCAGGTCGCCGATCGTCTTGATGCCGGCCCCGGCCAGCTTCTTGCCGCCGCGCCCGATGGCGCGCTCGATCCGCGACCCCAGGTAGGAGTCCGCCGCGCCCGCCGCCGGGCGATCTGCGCCATCCACGCCCGCTAGGCTATAACGCCCCTCCGACACTCAAACTCGGCCGCGCCGGTCGGGGCCGTTTTCCACCCGCCGCCAGGCGGCCCGGCCCCGCCCCGCGCGCCCGCCCGGCCCGCAACCGCTTGGACGGCTGCGCCCGCCGATTGGGCCGCCGGGCGCCCGTGCGCTACCATGTCCAGGTTGCCCCCGCGGCTGATGCGGGACTAATCCAGACTTTCAGGAGTTTCATCGTGGCTGCCAAGTGCGAAATCTGCGGCAAGAAGCCCGGCTTCGGTTTCAGCGTCTCCCACTCGCATCGTCGCACCAAGCGGCGTTGGAACCCGAACATCCAGCGGGTGCGGGCCAAGGTCAACGGCACGCCGAAGCGCCTCGACGTGTGCACCAGTTGCATCAAGGCCGGCAAGATCACCCGCTGACGCGACCACCGGCCGCGGTGGTTCTTCACCGGCCTCCTAGAACCCCAGGTCAACTCCTATTCCCGGGGTTTCGGGCAGGTCGATGAAGGGGATGGAGAAGGCGAACGCGGAGCGGATCAGGGCCGAGTCGTCGAAATCGTTGAAGCTGTCCAGGTCGGCGTAGACGAAGTTGGGGCGGGCGGCCACCAGATGCGCGCCGGCGGCGATCGACAGGCGGCTCTCCAGCATGCAGCCGAGCATCGTGGTCACCCCGGCGGCCTCGGCGATGGCGTCGATCTGGAGGGCGCGGTGAATCCCCCCGCACTTCATCAGTTTGATGTTGATGGTGTCCGCCGCCTGGCGGCGGACTATCACCGACGCATCCGCCGGAGTGAAGCAACTCTCGTCGGCCATAATCGGGACTGGCGAGCGCGAACGCACATAAGCCATGCCGTCAATATCCCAATATGGCAACGGCTGTTCGATTGCTTCGACGCCTTCGTCAGCGTAATGCGCCGCCATCCGCAACGCCCTCGACGCCGTCCAACCCTGGTTGGCGTCGACCTTCAGGCGGGCCTGCGGGGCCGCCCGCCGGATCAGGGCGATGGCCTCCCGGTCGACGGCGTCACTCGCCCCGGCCTTGACCTTCAGCTCCCGGTAGCCCCGGCCGGCCAACTCCCCCGCTTGGCGGGCCATCTCGTCCGGCCGGCCAAGGCCGATCGTCATGTCGGTCTCCACCCGGCCCACCGCCCCGCCCAAATACTGGTAGAGCGGCAGGCCCGCCGCTTTGGCCATGATGTCGTGCAGGGCCATGTCGACGGCCGCCTTGGCCGATCCGTTGCGCACCAGGATTTGATCCATCAGGCGGTGGATGTGGTCGATCGCGAACGGATTCGCGCCGATCAGGGCCGGCTGGAAGAGTTTCAGCGCCTCCAACACCGTCTGGCTGGTCTCCCCGGTGACAAAACCGGTGGCCGCGGCCTCCCCGTAACCGGTCACGGCGGCATCGGTCTCAATCTTGACGAAAACCGTGTCGGCCGAGTCGATCACGCCCAAGGAGACGACGAACGGCTCGGCCAACGCCACCGCCACGCGCTCGGCCGTCAGACGGGTGACGCGCATCAGGCGACCTTCTTGGTGGCCCGGCCGCCGAAGTGGATGTAGCGATCGCCGGTGTCCAACTGATAGAACCAGACCGGCGCGTCGGTGTTGAGCTTGTCCAGGCGGACCGACCACAGGCCCTCCCGGACCGGCCGCAGGGGGTAGATCATCTCGGGACTCCCCTCGAGCTCGGCCAGTTCGCCGCGCTGGGTCGCCTTGAACGTGGGAACGCCGTCCTGAAGGAGCACCTCGATAACGACTGAGGCCCGCTCGTAGGTGCCCAGCCAATCGGTGATGTCCAACTCCGGCGGGTCGTCCGGCACCACCAGCGGATCCTGGATCTCGACCCCGCACAACTCGTGGAAGACCTCGCCGAACAGAGTCTGGTAGAGCTCGTGGGCGCCGCCGTCGTTGGTGACCATGCCCACGGCGATGTTCCCCTCCGGGTAAAAGCGCAAGAAAGCGGCCTGGCCAATGGTGTTCCCGTCATGGCCGTAGAGACGCGCCCCGTGCCAGTCGTAGCGGATCAGGCCCAGGCCCCAGGAATCCCCCAGCAGGTACTTCTCCGGCACCGCGGCCTCGAAGGCGCGCATCGCCGCCGCCGAATCAGGGCTGATCACCGCCTTGCCGTCGCCGGCCTGGCCGTCCTTCAAATGCATGGCGGCGAAGGTCAACAGGTCGCCCACCGAGGCGGTGATCAACCCGGCCGGGCCGGCGTTGCGCTGCAACGTCCACACCGGCGCCACCTTCGGCTCGGCGCCGCCCTCGACATGCCCGACAGCGGTGTCGAACAGGAGGGCCTCCTCCGGCAGGGTGACGGTGTGCTCCAGGCCGAGCGGCGCGAACAGCCGCTCCCGCATGGCGGCGTCCCAGACCTGGCCGGTGACGACCTCGATGACGCGCCCCAGAATCGAGTACCCCGAGTTGCAATAGGACCAGGTGGCGCCGACCGGGAAGATCTGGACCGCGGTCTTGAGCACATCCATGTACTTCTCAAGGTTGTCGTCGCCGCGCCCGGTGTCGACGAAGACGTCGCCGTCCAGGCCGCAGGTGTGGTTGAGCAGGTTGCGGATGGTCACGCCCTCGGTCAAGTCCTCGGTCGACAGCTCGAAGCCGTCAATGATCTCTTTGACCGGCCGGTCAAGGGCGATCTTGCCCTCCTCGACCAGTTGCATGACCACGGTGGCCGTCCAGGACTTGGAGATCGAGCCGATCTGGAAGAGCGAGTCCACGGTCACGTCCCGGCCGGTGTTGGCGTTAAGGACGCCGGTGGCCACCCGCGCCAATTCGTCAGGCCCGTCTTGCCCGAGCCGCAAGATGCCGAGGACCGCGCCGGGCACGCCGGTGTCCTTGGCCAGGGTGTCCAGGCGGCTTTGCCAATGGGCCAGGTCGATAGTTGATTCAGTCATTGTCTCCTCGATTCGTCTTGTCGGGTGATGGGGTTGGTGATGGGGTTGGTGATGGGCTTGCGGCTCTGGCCGACTGCCACCGTTTGCCGGGGACGGCGGCCAGAAGCTGTTTGGTGTAAGGGTGGGACGGCTCCTCCAAGACCCGCGCGGTGGGCCCCTGCTCGACGATCCGGCCTTGCCGCATGACCGCGACCTGGCTGGCGACATATCGCACCACCGCCAGGTTGTGGGTTATGAACAGCATGGTCAGGCCGAGTTCGAGTTGCAGTTCGCGGACCAGGTTCAAGATCGCGCCCTGGATCGAGACGTCCAGCGCGGAGGTGATCTCATCGGCGATCACCACCTGCGGCCGGGCGGCGATGGCCCGGGCGATGGCGACCCGCTGGCGCTGCCCGCCGGACAGCCGCGACGGGTAATCGCGCGCCCGGTCCGGGCTCAAGTGGACCAGCGCCAGCAGCCGGGCGACCTCGGCCGACCGGTCGCCGTCGGCCCGGACGGCCTCGGCGATCGACTCCCCAATCCGCATGCGGGGGTCCAGCGACGAGTCCGGGTCCTGGAAGACCATCTGCAGCGGGCGGACGGCGCCCGAACCCTTGGCGCGGCGGGCGCCGCGTTCCGGGCCGACCGGCCGCCCGTCCAAGAGCACCCGGCCGGACCTGATCGGGGCCAGCCCGACGGCGGCCTTGGCCAGCGTCGACTTGCCGGAGCCGGACTCGCCCACCAGGCCGACCACCTGTCCGCTGGGAACCTCCAGGCTCACCGAGTCGACGGCGGTGACAGCTCCGAACCGCCCTCCGAAGCGAACGGTCACATCCTCGAATCGCAGGGCGCTCATGGCCCGTCCTCCTCGCCGGGGCGCCAACAGGCCACACCGTCCGGCTCCAATCGGGGCTCGTCGGCCAAGCACCGCGCCACCGCCAAGGGGCAGCGCGGGGCGAAGGCGCAGCCTTGGCCGACCTCGGACGGCTCGGGCGGTTGGCCGGGAATGACCGCCAACGGCGCCGACACGTCGGTCTCCAAGTCCGGCACCGCCGCCACCAACAGGCGGGTGTAGGGGTGGCGCGCCCGGCCCAAGTCGTCGGCCGCCAACTCCTCGACCACCCGGCCGGCGTACATCACCAGGATCCGCTCGCAGCGTTCGGACAGCACGCTGATGTCGTGGCTGATCAGCACCACGGCCACGTTGTCTTGGCGGCGGACCGAGTCGAGCAGGTCGAGCACCTGGCGCTGGACGGTCATGTCCAAGGCGGTGGTCGGCTCGTCGGCGATGATCAGGGCGGGCTTGGCCATCAGGCCCATGCCGATCATCGCCCGCTGGCGCATTCCGCCGGAGAACTCGTGGGGATACTGGTGGGCGCGCTGCTCCGGGGCGGCGATGCGCACGGCCGCCAGCCGGTCGACGGCCCGGGCGAAGGCGGCGCGCCGGCCCAGGCCCTGGTGGGCCAGCGCGACCTCGGCCAGTTGCCAGCCCATCCGGCGGACCGGGTTGAAGGTGGCGTTCGGATCCTGGAAGACCAACGCCATCGAGGTTCCCAGCAGCGAGCCGTGGTCGCGCCCATCGGCCAATTCCTCGCCCATGAACACGACCGAACCGGCGACCTGGCCGGGCGGCTCGATCAATTGGGCGATCGCCAGACCGGTCAGCGACTTGCCGGAGCCGGACTCGCCGGCCACTCCGACCGCCTCGCCGGGCCCGACCCGCAGGTCGACCCCGCGGACCGGGCGCCCGGCGCCGGGAAAGGCGACTTCCAACCCCCGCGTCACCAACACCGGACCGGCCGCCGCGGGCTGGCGGCCGACCGGCGAACGCCGCGACCGGCGGGGCTGGCGGGGCCGGCGCCGATCCTCGGCCCGGGCGGCGCGCCGCGACCGGCCCCGCAGGGCCAGCCCGGTCGCCGAATCGACCCTGAAGGCGCCCGCGATGGTCTCGCCGGCCAGGTTGA
>JAIROU010000256.1 GCA_031257375.1 Bifidobacteriaceae bacterium | reverse complement strand
CACCACCCCGTCGCAACCGGTCTGGCTGACCATGGCGGCGGCATCGTCGGCTGTGAAGACGTCCCCGTTGCCCAACACCGGGACGGACCGGACGGCCCGTTTCAGCTCCGCGATCCGGGACCAGTCGGCGCGGCCCGAATAGTACTGGGCGGCCGTCCGGGCGTGCAGGGTGATCGCCGCCGCGCCCGCCGCCTCGGCCGCCAGCCCGGCGTCGAGGAAGGTCAAGCGGTCGGCGTCAAGTCCGAGCCGCAGTTTGACCGTCACCGGCAGCGGGTCGGCGGCGGCCACCGCCTCGGCCACGACCCGCCGGAACACCTCGCGCCGCCAGGGCAGGGCGGCCCCGGCCCCCTGGCGGGTGACCTTGGGGACGGGGCAGCCGAAGTTGAGGTCGATGTGGTCGGCCAGGTCGCCTTGGCGGATCAGGCGGGCGGCGGCGGCCACCGTCGCCGGGTCGGCGCCGAGCAGTTGGACCGAGCGCGGGCGTTCGGCCGGGTCGTGGCGCAGCAGCGCCAAAGTGGCCGGGTGGCCGGCCGCCAGCGCCCGGCCGGTGACCATCTCGGTCACGAACAGCCCCGTCCCGAAGGAGCGGCAGAGCAGGCGGAAGGGCAGGTTGGTGACCCCCGCCATGGGCGCCAGGACGACCGGCAGCGGCGCCGCCAGGCGGCCCAGGTTGAGCGGCGCGAGGGCCGTGAGAGCTTCCGCCGGCGCCGTCTGGCCGCCGCTCGCCCCCCGGTCGGCCGGAACGCTCGCGCCGGTCGGCATCGCCGCCGATGCCGTGCTCCCACCGTCCGCCGCCCCGTCGGCCGGAACGTTGTCCCCGGTCGGCATCGCCGGCGGCGCCGTGCTCCCGCCGGACGCCCGGCGCTTGTCCGCGGGCGCTCCGGCGGCGGGCGTCATGCCCCCGCGAGCAGGGCCGCCAGACGCCCCTTGACCTGGCTGATCGCCACCCGCTCCTGCGCCATCGTGTCGCGCTGGCGGATGGTGGCGGCGTGATCGTCCAACGAGTCGAAGTCGATCGTGACGCACAACGGCGTGCCGACCTCGTCCTGACGGCGGTAGCGACGGCCGATGGCGCCGGCGTCATCGAACTCGATGTTCCAGTATTTCCGCAGTTCAGCCGCCAAATCGCGGGCTTTGGGAGAGAGCCGGGCGTCGCGCGACAGCGGCAGGACGGCGGCCTTGACCGGGGCCAGGCGGGGATCGAGGCGCAGCACCACCCGCTGATCGACGCCGCCCTTGGTGTTAGGCGCCTGGTCGACGTCGTAGGCGTCGACCAGGAAGGCCATGACCGAGCGCGACAGCCCGGCCGCCGGCTCGATCACATAGGGCGTGTAGCGCTGGCCGCTGGCTTGGTCGAAGACCGACAAGTCCTGGCCGGAGTGCTGGGCGTGGGTGGTGAGGTCGAAATCGGTCCGGTTGGCGACGCCCTCCAACTCGCCCCATTCGCCGCCCTGGAAGCGGAAGCGGTACTCTATGTCGACCGTGCGCTTGGAGTAGTGCGACAGCTTCTCGGCCGGGTGCTCGTAGTGGCGCAAGTTCTCGGGCTTGATCCCGAGGCCTTTGTACCAGTTGGTGCGCTCGTCGATCCAGTACTGGTGCCATTCCTCGTCGGTCCCCGGCACGACGAAGAACTCCATCTCCATCTGCTCGAACTCCCTGGTCCGGAAGATGAAGTTGCCGGGCGTGATCTCGTTGCGGAAGGACTTGCCGACCTGGCCGATCCCGAACGGCGGCTGTTTGCGCGAGGCCGCCTGGACGTTGGCGAAGTTGATGAAGATGCCCTGGGCGGTCTCCGGGCGCAGGTAATGCAGGCCTTTCTCGTCCTCGACCGGGCCGAGGAAGGTCCGCAGCAGCCCGGAGAACTGCTTCGGCTCGGTCCAGGCCCCCTTGACGCCGCAATGCGGGCAGGGCAGTCCGGCCAGCCCGCCCTCCGGCGCGCGGCCCTTGCGCTCTTCGAACTGCTCGACCAAGGTGTCCTCGCGGAAGCGCTTGTGGCAGTTGGTGCATTCGATCAGCGGGTCGGTGAACACGGCCACATGGCCGGAGGCCTCCCAGACCTGGCGGGGCAGGATGACTGACGAGTCCAGCCCCACAACGTCCTCGCGCGAGGTCACCATCGCCTGCCACCATTGGCGCTTGATGTTCTCCTTGAGTTCGACGCCCAGCGGCCCGTAATCCCAGGCCGACCGGGTGCCCCCGTAGATCTCCCCGCACGGGAAGACGAAACCTCGGCGCTTGGCCAGGGAGATGACCGCTTCAATGGTGGAGGAACTGGAAGCCACGACCCCCAAGCCTAGACGATCCGCCGCCGCCCCGGCGCCCCGGGAAAGGCGGGCGGGACGTTAGGCTATGGGCACGTACCCACGACTTGAGGACAGCCACCCATGACCACAATGACATCCCGGCAGTTCAGCCATGACACCTCGGCCGCTAAGCGGGCGGCGCGGACCGCGCCCGTCTTTGTCACCACCCGGGGCCGGGTCACCCATGTCCTGCTCTCGGTGGAGGATTACCACCCGGCGCCGACGCGGCGCGTGAGCGCTCTTGAGTCGCTGGCGGCCGGTGACGGGATCGACCTAATGGAATTCATCGGCCCGCGCTTGGTCGATTCGCCGCGATCGTTGGACCTAACGTGAAGTACCTGTTTGACACGAATGTTCTGAGCGAGTTGAGGCGGCCGTCGAAGACGCGCCATCCCGGCGTCACCCGCTGGGGCGCGTCCGTCGATTCCGGCGACGTATTCCTCTCGGTCGTCACGATCCATGAGATTGAGCGGGGCATTGTTCTGGTTGAGCGGCGCGATCCGGCCAGCGGATGGTCCTTGCGCTCCTGGTTGGACCAGGCTGTGCTGGCTGGTTACGCAGGACGGATCATAGACGTCGATGTGGAGATCGCACGCCGCGCGGCCGCGCTGTTCGGGGCCAGGACGCGGCCGCTGGCGGACGCCTTCTTGGCGGCCACGGCCTTGATCCGCGACCTAACCCTGGCCACGCGCAACGTCCGCGACTTCGAGGACACCGGCGTCACCCTGATCAACCCGTTCGACCAGTCCGCCAGACCGCCGGCGCCGCTCGGCCGCTGAGCCGCGCCGGGCCCAGTCGGCCAGAGGCTGGGCCAAATGTTTCGGGGGTGTTAGAAGTTTCAGAAGTTCCTGAAACCATATGGCCCTTTGGCCCGTGGGCACCTAAGGTGAAGGGAGCCGCCCGAATCCGGGCGAGTACCCCCCAAAGGAGGAGTTATGAAGCAACCGGCAAAGCTCCAGCGCGCCGTCGCCCTCGCGGCCGTGGCGGCCCTCGCGGCATCCCTCGGCGCCTGCGGCCAATCCAAGGACGACGGCGACAAAGGCGGCGGCGGCCCCAGCGGCGCGGCCCACGCCGACACCGGCATCTCGGTGGCGATCCAAGAACCGGACCACCTGACCCCCGGCAACCACTATTCGTCCTACGAGATCCTGATCGCCGTCTTCAGCCCGCTGACCATTTTGAACGACCAAGAGGAACTGGAGTTTCTGCAGGCCGAGTCGGTCGACTCGGAGGACGCCATCACCTGGACCATCAAGTTGCGCGACGGCTGGACCTTCCACAACGGCGAGCCCGTCACCGCCCAATCGTATGTCGACGCCTGGAATCACACCGCCTACGGCCCCAACGCCTGGGTCAACTCCGGCCAGCTGCGCAACGTGGTGGGCTACGACCAGACCCACCCGGTGGAGGGCGAGCCGACCGCCACCGAGCTGGCCGGGCTGAAAGTGGTGGACGACCTGACGTTCACCGTCGAATTGGTCGGGGCCGACCGCCAGTTCCCTTTCCAGCTCTCGGACGGCCAGACCGGCCTTTACCCGATGCCGCAGGCCGCCTATGAGGACCTCGACGCCTTTGACAAGCTGCCGATCGGCAACGGCCCGTTCAAGATGGCCAAGGCCTGGGAATCCGGCCAAGACGTGGTGGTCGAGGCCTACGCCGATTACGCCGGCCCAGCGCCGACGATCAGCCAGATCAACTTCCGCACCTACATCGACACCGACACGGCTTACACCGACGCCCTGGCCGGCGAGGTCGACATCGCCGCCGTCGCCGGGGCGAAGGTCGCCATCGCCGCCCAGGACTTCGGGGAGCGCCTGCACTCCCTGGACGCCCCCGGGGTCGACTTCCTCGGCTTCAACCCGGCCGACGAGCGGTTCTCGGACGTGCGGGTGCGCCAGGCCTTCTCGATGGCGATCGACCGGGCCGCCATCAACGAGGCCATCTATTCCGGCGCCCAGATCCCCTCAACCTCGCTGACCGCCTCGACCATGCCCGGCTCGCCGGAGGGCGTCTGCGGGAAGTACTGCGAATTCGACCCGGCGGCGGCCAAGTCCCTGCTGGAAGAGGCCGGCGGCGTCGAAGGCGCGGTCGAGATCCTGTTCCCGGGCGGCTGGGGGCTGGAGGACGTCTTCGAGGCCTACGCCAACCAGTTGCGCCAGAACCTCGAGATCGACGTGACCGCCCTGCCGGCGACGGACTGGGCCGAGTTCACCGACAAGATCGCCACCGGCGACTACCACATCAACCGCGGGCGCTGGGGCGCGCTCTACCCGAGCCAGCAAGACACCCTGCACTCGCTCTACACCGCCGCCGGCGACGGCAACTTCGCCACCGGCGGCTACTCCAACCCGCAGGTCGACGCCCTGCTGGCGGCGGCCGACGCGGCCCCCACCCTGGAGGACTCGTTCGAGGGCTACCGGGCCGTCCAAGAGGCCATCCTGGCGGATTTCCCGGTCATCCCGACCTTCGGCAACCGCTACCTCTACGTGACCTCGGACAGGATCGCGGACCTGCACTCGGCCGCCGGATCCGTGCGCTTCGCCTACGTGGAATTAGCCGGATGACGCCTGGCCCCACCGCCGCCGGCGGGGCTCGGACCGGCTCGCCGCCCGTGACCGGTCGGCCGTCCGACACCGGCTCGCCGCTCGACATCGGGCGGCGAGCCGCCGCCGTGCCGCCGAAGACGGATTTCCCCCTCCTGGACGAGTTGGCCAAGGCCTTCGAGGACCTGGCGGCCCGCCACCCGAACCTGGTCGCAACCCGGCGGTTGGGGCGCTCGAGAGACGGCCAGCCGATCAACCTGCACGTCATCGGCCGGGGCCAGGGCCGCCTGGCCCACCTGGTGGTGGGCGGGGTCCACCCGAACGAGCCGATCGGCTCGTGGACGGCCCTGCACCTGGCCGAACAGCTAATCCAGGACCCGGCGATGCGCCAACAGCTGGACGCCAGCTGGGGGATCATCCCGTGCGTCGACCCGGACGGCTACCGCCTCAACGAGGGCTGGCTGAAGAACCCGGCCGACCGCCTGCATTACGCCGAGCACTTCTTCCGCCCGGCCCCGGACGATCAGGTCGAGTGGACTTTTCCGTTCCATTACAAGCGGGCGCATTTCGACGCCATGATGCCGGAGACGCGGGCGCTGAAGGAGGCCATCGACCTGATGCGCCCCGACCTCTACGTCGCCCTGCACAACTCCGAGCTCGGCGGTGTCTACTACTACTTGTCGCGGGCCGAGCCGGAGCTCTACCCCGCCCTCCACGCCATCCCCCAGGCGCTCGGCATCCCGCTGGACGAGGGCGAGCCGGAGTCCGGCCACCTGGTGGCCCTGGCCCCGGCCATCTTCGCGGAGACCAGCCTGGAAGACGCCTATGACTGGATGGAGTCGCTCGGCCTGGACCCTTGCCCGCCCGGCTCTGGCGGCGCCTCGTCCGGCCAGTACGCCAGCCGCGCCCACGGCGCCCTGTCCCTGATCGCGGAGCTGCCCTATTGGCGCGACGCCCGCGCGTCCGACACGCGGCTGACCCAGGAGGCCTACGCCGACCTGCTAGAACGCACCGGCCAGCGGACGGCCGACCTCGGCGCGGTGTTGACCCAGGCCGCCGACGAGGCCCGCGACCTGCTCGACTGGACCACCCCGTTGGCGCACGGGGCCAGGGCTTTCGCGCAGATGATGGGCGATGCCGCCGGGACGGCCAGGGCCCGGGGCCGCCAGCCGGAGGCCCGCCGCCCGGCCACCGCCGCCGAGCGTTTCGGCTGCGAGGAGACGGTGCGCATGTTCCAGTTGCGCTACGGCGGGATGATGCTGCGGGCGCTCGGCGAGGGGCTGGCCGGCTCGCCGGACCCGGCCGCCCTGGCGGCGGTGGCGGACCGGCTGGAACGCCATTGCGAGGGCTGGCGGGCGGCGGCGGCCGCCGACGACGCCTCCGAGCCCATCCCGATCGCGGATCTGGTCGGCGTCCAGTACGGGGCCATCTTGGCGGCGGCGGCGCTGTTGGCGGGTCGGCTGGCGCCATGAGGACGGCGGCGAAGGCGGTCCAACGGCTGGCCGGGCTGGCCCTGGTCTTCCTCGGCGTCACCTTCGTCATCTACCTGGCCGTCTTCGCCCTGCCGGGCGACCCGATCCGGGCGCTGGCCGGCGACAAGCCGCTGGAGGCCTCGACTGTGGCCGCGCTGCGCCTTAAGTACAACCTCGACCTGCCGATCTGGGAGCAGTACTGGCTCTATCTGGGCGGCCTGGTCAAAGGCGACCTGGGCGCCGATTTCAAGGGGCGCCCGGTCTTGGAGTTGATGGCCTCCAGGTGGCCGGTCACCATCGCCCTGGCGCTGACGGCCTGGGCGTTGGAGATCGTCATCGGCTTGGCGATCGGCATTGTCCAGGCCTTGCGCAAGGGCACCGTGATCGACCACGGCCTGCTGGCTCTGACCGTCCTGGCGAGTTGCGTCCCGGTGTTCGTGCTGGGGGTGGTGTCGCAGCAGGTCTTCGGCGTGAAACTGGACTGGCTGCCGGTGGCAGGCGTCCGCGACGGCTGGCCGGCCTCATATGTCCTGCCGGCCGGGGTCATCGCCGTGTTCGGCCTGTCGGCCGTCTCCCGGCTGATGCGCGGCGCCATGGTCGAGTCGCTCTCGGCCGACTACGTCCGCGCCGCCCGGGCCAGGGGATTCGGCCCCGGCCGGGTGGTGGGCGTCCACGCGCTGCGCAACTCGCTCATCCCCGCGGCCACCTATTTGGCCACCGACCTGGGCTATCTGCTCGGCGGGACAGTCATCATCGAGGGCATTTTCAACCTGCCCGGGGTCGGCAACTTGCTGTTCGAGGCCATCCGCACCCACGAGGGGCCGACCGTCGTCGGGGTGTCGACCGCCCTGATAGTCATCTTCCTGATCACCAGCGTCCTGGTGGACGCCATCCACCTGGGCCTGGATCCGAGGTTGCGCCGTGCTTGACGCCCAGATTCCCGAACCGGCCGGCGCCCCCGAACCGGCCGGCGCCGCCCGCCTGACGGCCCGGCGCCGAGCCGTCAGGCGGTGGTCGTTCGCGGCCCCGGCCGCGGCCCTCGCCGCGCTGGTGGCCTGCTCCATCTTCCCGGCCTTCTTCGCCGGACTGTTCGGCCACGGCGACCCGCGCGACTGCGACCTCCACCTGAGCGCCGAGGGCCCGGCCCCGGGCCACCCCTTCGGCTTCGACGTCCAAGGCTGCGACGTCTGGGCCAACGTCGTCTTCGGCGCCCGCTCGTCAATCGTGGTCGGCCTGATGGCCACCCTGATCGCCGTCGCCATCGCCGTCGCGCTGGGCACCTGGGCCGGGTTCTACGGCGGCTGGGCCGATCAGGTGGTCTCCCGGCTGACCGAGGTCTTCCTCGGCTTCCCGTTCTTGTTGGGGGCGATCGTGGTGCTCAACTCGGTCGGCCAGCGCTCGCCCTGGGCCGTCTCGGCGGTCCTGGGCGTCTTCGGTTGGCCGACCATGGCCCGCCTGGTCCGCGGTTCCGTCCGCTCGGTGCGCGGGCTCGACTATGTCGTGGCGGCCACCACCATGGGACTCTCCGGGCGCCGGATCATCCTGCGCCACGTCTTGCCGAACGCCCTCACCCCGGTCCTGATCCTGGCCACCATCTCGATCGGCGCGGTGATCGTGGCCGAAAGCTCGCTCACCTATCTGGGGGTCGGCCTGCAACCGCCCGCCATCTCCTGGGGCCTGCAGATCGCGGCCGGTTCGCGCCACTTCCAGACCGCCCCGCACATCTTGATCTGGCCGTCGCTGTTCCTGGCGGTGACGGTGCTGGCCGTTATTATGATCGGCGAGGCCCTGCGGACCGCCCTCGACCCGAAGCGGGCCGCTTGATGGCCGCCGTCGCACCCGCCGCGCCGGGCGGGAGGTTGAGAGGGGAAGCCGCCGTGGATGTCGAAGGCAGCCCGCGAGGGGCCGGCGGCGCCGGCCCCGAGCCGGTCGGCGCGCGCGAGCGGGCGCGCCGCCAGTTCGCCGAGGATTTGAGCCTGATCTGGGAGATGGCCGGGACCTCGCGGATGGACGGGCGGGTGCTCGGCTACCTGATGATCACCGACCAGCCTTACATCTCCTCGGCCGAATTGGCGGCGGCGCTGCAGGCCAGCGCCGGGGCGGTGTCGATGTCGACGCGCCGGTTGGTCGACACCCGGTTCATCCGGCAGCACTCGATCCCGGGCGACCGGCGCCACTACTTCCGGGCCGAGGACGACCCCTGGGGCAGTTTCTTGTCCAACGAACACCGCTTCTTCGACCGCGAGATCGAGGCGATAGACCAGGCCATCGACGGGCTCGGGCCGGGCGAGGAGGCCGCTCGGCGGCGGCTGACCAACGGCCGCGACTACCTGATCTGGATCGCCGACTACCACAACAAGATGCTGGCCGATTGGGAGACCCACAAACGCGAGCGCGACGCCCGCCTCCGCCGGCCCGCCACCGCCCCGCCGGAAGGGGACGGGCCGTGAGGTCCGGCCGGGCGACCGATCCGCCCACGCCCGCCGATGCCGCCCGCCCGGGCGGTTTGACCACGCCCGCCGATGCCGCCCGCCCGGGCCGCGCAGAGGCGCCCGGCGGCCCGCTCTTGGCCGTGCGGGGTCTGGACGTCAGCTTCGACGTCGACGGGCGGTTGCACCCGGCCGTGCGGTCGGCATCGTTCGAGGTCGGGCGGGGCGAGGTGGTGGCCCTGGTGGGCGAGTCGGGGTCCGGCAAGACCGTCACCGCCATGGCCGTGCTGGGGCTGTTGCCCGGCAACGCGGCGGTCTCCGGCGGCATCGAACTGGAAGGCCGGAACCTGCTGGGCCTGTCCGAGCGCGAACTGCGGGCCGTCCGCGGCCGGCGCATCGGGATGGTCTTCCAAGACCCGGTGGCGGCCCTCGACCCGGTCTTCTCGATCGGCTACCAGTTGGGCGAGGTCGTCAAGGCGGCCGAGCCGGGGCTGACCGCCCGCCAGCGCCGCCAGCGGGCGGTTGAACTGCTGTCCCTGGTCGACATCGCCGCCCCGGGGCGGCGCTTGGACGACTACCCCCATCAATTCTCCGGCGGCCAGGCCCAGCGCATCGCCATCGCCATGATGCTGGCCCACTCCCCCGCCCTGATCATCGCGGACGAGCCGACCACCGCCCTCGACGTGACCGTCCAGGCCGAAGTCCTGGACGTGCTGCGGACCGTCCGCCAGGCCTCCGACTCGTCCATCTGGCTGATCACCCACAACATGGGCGTGGTCGCGGACATGGCCGACCGGGTGGTCGTCATGCGGGCCGGCCAAGTGGTCGAGGACCGGCCGGTCGAGGACTTGTTCGGCCAGCCCGAGGACCCCTACACGCGGACGCTGCTGGCCTCCGTCCCGCGCATCGGCGCCCGCCCGGAGGAAGCGCCGACGGCCCCGCCCGGCGGCTCGGGCGGGGCCGAGGCCCCCGCCCTGGACGTCAGCGGGCTGGTCGTGGAATACGGCGGTCGGCTGCGCCATCGGGTCCGGGCGGTCGATGGCGTGGACTTGCGCGTCGCGCCCGGGGAAATCCTCGGCTTGGTCGGGGAATCCGGCAGCGGCAAGACCACGGTCGGCCGGGCGGTGCTGGGACTGGCGCCGGTGGTGGGCGGCCGGGTGGCGGTGGCGGGCCAGGAGGTCTCCGGGCTGACCAGGCGCCAGCGCCAGGCCATGCGCCGCACGGTCGGCGCGGTCTTCCAGAACCCGGCCACCTCGCTCGACCCGCGCTTCCGGGTGGCCGGCGTGGTGGCCGAGCCGCTGCGCGTCATCGGCGGCCTGGGCCGGGCGGCCGCCGCCAACCGGGCCGCCGAACTGCTCCGGGCAGTCGGCCTGGACGAGCGCTGGGCCGACCGCTACCCGCACGAGTTGTCCGGCGGCCAGCGCCAGCG
>JAIROU010000227.1 GCA_031257375.1 Bifidobacteriaceae bacterium | reverse complement strand
CCGACCGGCTGGTCCATCAAGAAGACATCGACGCGGTCCTGAACGCCCTGTGGGCCGGGGGCGCCGAGGCGGTGGCGGTCCAAGGCCACCGGGTCGGCTCGGCCACCGCCATCAAGTGCGTCGGCAACGTCATCCTGGTGGGCGGCCGGGTCTATTCGCCGCCGTACCGGATCAGCGCCATCGGGCCGGCCGGGGAGATGCGCCTAAGGCTTGACGCCGCCCCAATTGTTCGCGCCTACCGGGACCGGGCCGGCCGGCTGGGCCTGACTTGGAGCGCCGTGGACGAGGGCGAGTTGGAGATCGCCGGTGACACGCCCGGGCCGTCAACGCTACGGTATGCGAGGGCAGTTGAACCGCCGACCGGAATTGAGGAGGGGACTGGGCCATGACCATATCGCCAGAGGGCGTCGCCCAAAGCGACGGCTTGCAACCGCGCTGGCGGCCGCTCGGCGCGCCAGCCGCCCCAGCTACGCCAGCCGCCCCAGCTACGCCAGCCGCACCGGCCGGATCGACCCCGACCGGGACTGCCACCGCGACCGCGACCCCGACCAGCACCCTCCCACCCCCGCCCGAGCCTGGACCGGGCGCCTCCCCCCGAGGCGGCCCGGCGGCATCGGGCAAAAACCGTCGCCAACGGCGGCAACAGCGCCGGCGCCGGCGCAGCGGGGCGGTGATCGGCGTCATCGGCGAATTGCTCATCACCGTCGGCGTGGTGCTGGGCCTGTATGTGGTCTGGGAGCTGGTCTGGACGGACGTCGAGGCCAACGCCGAGGCGGCCGTGGTCCGCGAGCAGGTGGTGACGCGCAAGGACTGGGTGATCCCGCCCGAGGGCAGCGAGTTCGCGGAGCCGCGCGACCCGGCGGTCGACGCCCCGCCGGTCGATGAGAACCCGCTGGCCGTGCCCGGATTCGGGGAGGCCTGGGGAACGCTGCACGTGCCGCGCTGGGGGCCGGAGTACAACGTGCCGATAGTCGAGGGCACCGACCGAGTAAAAATACTCAACAAGGGCCTGATCGGGCATTACGAGGGCACCCAGGGGCCGGCCGAGATCGGCAACTTCGCCACCTCCGCGCACCGCACCACCTACGGCAAGCCGTACAACCGGGTGGCCGAGCTGGTGGACGGCGACTCGCTGATCGTCGAGACCGCCCAGTACTACTTCGTCTACAAGGTCTACGGCCGCGAGATCGTCTACCCGGACGCGATTAGGGTCATCTGGCCGGTGCCGAACGACAAGGACGGCGTCCCGACCAAGCGGGTCATCACCCTGACGACCTGCCACCCGATGTTCTCGGCCGCCCAGCGCTACGTCATCTGGGGCGAACTGGAGTACTGGGCCGACAAGGCCGACGGCCCCCTCGAAGAACTGGCCGCCCAGGGTTAGGAGGCGAAATGTACGGTTGGCTGTGGCGCTACACCCCCGGCCCCTGGTGGGTCAAAGTCCTGCTGTTCGCGGCCGTCGCGGCCGCCATCGTGGCGATCTGCTTCACCACCTTCTTCCCCTGGCTCTCCCCGCTGCTCCCGTTCAACCACGTCACGGTGGGCGACGAGGAGCCGCCGACGCCCGCGCCGACCGCCCAGTCGGTCGAGTAAGCAGGGGCCCTCGCCCGATGCCGCCGGGCGACGTCGGCAGACGTCGGCCGCCGCGGCCCGGTTTACTGTCGGCGGTCAGGAGATGTCGACTGGGGCGCCGGGGGGACCAGGGCGGCCAGGGCGTCTAGGTCGGCCATGTGGACGCGGAGGCAGCCGTTGGTGGTGGCGGCGCCGGTGTCGATCGAGGCCCCGTCGCCGCCGGGGGCGTCGAAGGCGGGCACGTCGCCCGGCAGGTACGTTCCGCCCGTTCCTGGTGTACAGTCGGGGTCGGTGGCGCTCAAGCGGCACCGCAACCCCGAAACCAGACGAATAGGAGTCCCTCGTCATGAGAAAGCCAACCAGATTGATCGCGGCTGCTTTGACAGCCCTTGGCCTGGCTCTCGGCGCAGCAGCCGCACTGCCAGCGCAAGCCGCCCAGGCCGCCCCCCTCAACGGATGCACGATCTCAGCGACCATTCCCGCTGATAACAATACGTACGTGTGGTCGACCGCATCGCTGTCTTGCTCAACGTCAAAGGCTCTCAACATCAGGGCGGCCCTGGACGAGAAGGTGGGGCCGATCTGGGATGTCGCCGAGCAAGGCTGGAGCGCCTGGGAAGCGAAGCAAGGAACGTATGTCGAGAAGAAAAGATCGGTCGTATGCAACGGTCACGGCACCGACACGTGGCGGGGTCGGGCTGGCGGAATCGTCAACGGCACATCGGGCGAGACCACGTCCGCCAATGTGAGCATCACCTGCTAGCGACAGCGTTGGGACTGAGCGTGTCGAGGGGGGGCCTGCGGGCCTCTCAAGGTTCTGAAAGGCGCCGCCGGGGGGAACTCCTTAGGCTTCCGGCGGCACCTGTGGCCAGCGATCTTAGCTTCTGTTCGCGTTGGCCCGGCTGGCTTTTCTCTTGGCCGCGTGCTGCGGTTGATCGTGACGTAACGGGGGCGCCCGCCGCGCGTCGCCGTCGCCCCGGTGGAGTCTCGGCATGGGTTGGCGCCGCGGCGCTTGCCGCGTGCATATCGGGGGGCTGCGAAGCTGGCCCTGAGACGGGCGACGAGGAGGTTCCCAGGGTGACGGCCGCGCAGTACAGGCAGGCGGTTGACGACACTCGGGCGTGTATGAAAGACGCTGGTTTCGAGGTTGGGAGTATTGGGCCGGGTTCGGCTGGAGTCCTGTTGTCGTTTAGCTGGGAAGCGGCGGAAGGGTCCGGCGAAGCCTATAGCTCCTGTTACGAAGAGCACCTTAAGGAGGTCGAGCACTACTGGTTCCATGCTAACGTGCCGTCAGGAAATGAGCGTGAGGACATGGTGGCGGAGTTCAGGATCTGCCTCGCTGATGGCGGCATCGACGTTTCCGCGGTCCCGCTTACTGACGACTTGGCGGAGCTACTCACGTCTGTTCAAGAACAGGTGGGCGACGAGAGCGACGAGTTCACGGCGGCGCTGCTTTGCGTAGATGATTACCGCCTGCTGTACCCCGAGGGCGTATTGCCATTATGAGAGGCGCGGATTCTTGACGACGGCCAGACTGTCGCGCGGCGTGGTGGCCGCGTTAGCGGCCCTTAGCGCTTTGTCGGCCGCCGGTGGGTGCGGCAGGGGGGGTGGTGATGTCGTGACGTTGAAGAGCGGCGCCCAGGAGGATGAATTGGTTCGCCCCGAAGCGGCCGCTGAAGACCTTGTTTCGTGCCTGAGAGAGCTGAAATTGCCCGCCAGGCTGGAAGAGGTCGATGGCCAAGCTCAGCTTGGCTGGGACCCTGGTCACGACGTTTTCATGGTGGATGCCTTTGGAGGAGCGTCGATGCTCAGGGATCTGTCACGGGATTACGACCAGGCGAACGCTCAGGCGGAGTACCGGCGGTTCTTGGGTGAGCATCGAGCGGAGGACTCAAGTCCCTTCGGATTGGAGGTCGATGGCGCCGACTACTCGGACGAATTCGCCAACTGCGTAGAGATCTCTGGGTATGTGCCGCCTTCCGGCGTGACCGACACCAGAGAGGAACTGGTGGCTAAACAAGCGTTGGCAGAAGTCACGAACAATTGGTTGGCGTGCGCCAGGGACAACGGATACCCGGATTGGGCCGATGTCAAAGCGGTGAAAGCTGACGGCTGGCTCACGTCGCCCGAGGCGGTCATTCCGCTTAGCATGTCAACTGACGAACTGACGAGACTGCTGGCCGCTTGCCCGAATTTCGATGAAGAGACGGCCGAACGCCTTGAGGACCCGGAATTCAACTGGAACTCAGACTTCGTCGCGCATCCGGCGGTTAGCGTCGAGCCGCCCGCACCGCCTCCGGACGGGGGCCAAACAGACCCGATGGCACAAGATGAGTATGCGCACTATCAAGAATTGGTGGACGCGCTGGGCCGGGCGGAATCGGAGTTCTATCAAAAACGTGCAGACGAGCAAGAGGCCGCGCAGTAGGCGGTGACCATATGGCAAGGACCCATGGGGCGTCCTTTTGGCGGTCAGGAGATGTCGACTGGGGCGCCGGGGGGGACCAGGGCGGCCAGGGCGTCTAGGTCGGCCATGTGGACGCGGAGGCAGCCGTTGGTGGTGGCGGCGCCGGTGTCGATCGAGGCCTCGTCGCCGAGGGGGCCGTGGATGGCCGAGACCGCGTCGCCGGAGCCCTGCCAGTTGTCGATGGTCTCCGAGTGGGCGGACAAGACCAGCACCAGTTCCCCATAACCGGCCGAGGGGCCGGGTTGGAGCATGGTGACGAAGAAATGCCCGGCCGGGGTGGGCGTGGCCGGGCGGCCGATCAGCGTGGGCAGGTCCATAACCACCGCGCCCGACTCGAGCAGTTTGATGCGCCGGGCGGCCAGGTCGACCACGATCCGGTAAGGCGTGGTGGTGATGGCGATTCCGTCGGCGGCGATCCAGGCGGTCGACTCGTTCGGCCGCTGCTGGAGGCGGACCTGCAAGAAGCCGTCCCGCTGGTCGATCACCGGCAGGGCCGAGGCGTAGCCCCACCATTCCCCGGCCACGGCGCCGACCTCGGCGCCGCCGGGGGCGTCGAAGGCGGGCACGTCGCCCGGCAGGTGGGCGATCAGATACGGCCCCTCGACCGGCGGCGCGGGCGGGGCGGACTTCAGCCCGGCCGGGGCCGGGACCAAGGCCTCGGCGGTCACCGTCGGCAGGGGCGCGGCCTGGGCGTCGCCGGGCCGGGCGGGGGTCAGGGCCAGCCAGCAGATCACGGCCAGCAAGACGGCCGGGGGCAGGAGCAGCCAGAGCACTGGCGCCCAGCGCCGCCTCCGGGCGGGGGGCTGATCCGCCGAGGGATCGGCCCAACCGGTCTGGTCCGTCATGCTAGCTCCGCCTCGGCCGGTCTGTCAGTCGATGGCCGGGTGCGCCAGGCTCCGGCCCGCCCGCCGCGCCCTCGCCACGGTCCGGCCTTATGGGCTGGGGTCGGGGCTCGGCTGCTGGGTCGGCCCAGGCCCGCTGGAAATGATCAGTTCGACGGTCGAGCCCTCCTTGACCTTCTGGCCCGCGGCCGGATCGGTGCCGATCACCTTGCCGTCCCCGATGGTGGTGGAGGTCTCCCGCGTGACCGTCACGGTCAGTCCGAGCGATTCGAGATTGGCCTTGGCCGAGGCCTCGTCGGAGCTGGCCAGGGTGGGAATCGTGACCTCGCGGGCGGCCTGCGCCAGCACAATGTTGATGGCGGTGCCCTGGTCCTGGGTCGAGCCTTTGGCGGGATCCGTCCGGATGACGGTCTCGGCGGGCTGTTCGGAGACCTCATAGGTAGAGCCGCCGAGCCGCATTCCGGCCGCGCTCAGCGCCTCGGAGCATTCGGCTTGGGTCTTGCCGGCGCAGTCCGGCACTTGATACCGGCCGCTCGAAACCTTCAAGACGACCTCGTCCCCCGCCTTGGCCACCGAATCGGCGGGCGGGTCGGTGTCGACCACCATGTCTTTCTTCACGGTCGGGTCGTCGACCGTCTCGAAACGGGCGACCTTGAGGTCGGCGGCCTCCAACCGGTCAGTGGCCGCCGCCTGGTCCAACCCGGCCGTCTTCGGGATGATGACCTCGTCCACTCCGGACGAGCGGATGTACTTGACGACGGCGCCCTCGTCAACCTCCTCGCCCGTGGGCGGGTCGAACTCGATGACCAGGCCGGCCGGGATCTCGGGATCGGGTTTGGTGCCGCCATCCTGCGGCTCGAGCTGCAGCTTCTGCAGGGCGGCGATGGCGTCGTCCACGGATCGGGACTCCGGCACGGGCGGCACCTTGACCTTCAGCGGCCCGGTCGGGTCGCCAGTCGGCTCCTTGCCCGGATCGCCGCCGCCCCGCAGCAACAGCAGGGCGACAATCGCCAAGACGACCACCAGCACCCCAGCCACCACCGAGATGATGGTGACGCGCTTGCGCTTGGCGCGGGCGGCCTCCTCGTCGGCGGCCACCTGGTCGGCATCGGGCAAAATCCCGGCCTGGTTGAACGACTGGGCGCCGAGCGGCGGCGGCGGCGGGAAGGCGGGCGGCGGGACCGGCAGGACCGGCGGCGGGGCGGCCGCGCCCAGAATCTGGGTGGCGTCCTCTGTCACTTGGGCGACCGGCGGGGCCGAGACGCGACCGCCGTGCTTGGAGGCCTGCAGATCGGCCAGGAACTCCGAGGCCGTGGCGTAGCGGTGGTTGCGGTCCTTGGTCAGGGCCTTGATGACGATCTGGTCCAACACCGCCGGGACGTCCGGGGCGTAGGCGGACGGCGGCACGGGGTGCTCGCGGACGTGCTGATAGGCCACCGCCACGGCCGAATCGCCCTGGAACGGCGGCCGCCCGGTCAGCAGCTCGAACAGAACGCAACCGGTCGAGTACAGGTCGGAGCGGGCGTCGACGTTCTCCCCGCGGGCCTGCTCGGGCGAGAGGTACTGGGCGGTGCCGATCACGGCCTGGGTCTGGGTGACGGCGTCGGAGGTCTCCGCCAAGGCCCGGGCGATCCCGAAATCCATGACCTTGACCTGGCCGGTCACCGTCAACATGATGTTGCCTGGCTTGATGTCGCGGTGGACAATCCCGGCGTGGTGGGCGTACTGCAGGGCCGAGAGCACGCCGATGGTGATGTCGGTGGCCTCGTCGATCGGCAGGGCGGCGCCATCGTGCATCAATTCGCGCAGGGTGTGGCCCTCGACGTACTCCATGATGATGAACGGCAGGTGGTGGGTGACGCCGACGGCGTCGGTCACCACGTCCTCGCCGGTGTCGTAAACCGACACGATCGCGGGATGGTTGAGCGAGGCCGCCGCCTGCGCCTCGCGCCTGAAACGGGTCTGGAAGGAGGGATCGCGGGCCAGGTCGGACCGCAGTAGTTTGATGGCGACCGTCCGCCCCAGGCGAGTGTCGCGGCCGACATGGACCTCGGCCATGCCGCCCCGGCCGATCAACTCGCCGACCTCATAGCGGCCAGCCAGAATTCGTGGAGTGAAGTCCGCCACCGGTCTACCTTTCCGTTAGATGGCCCAATCCGGGCACCGTGCTAACTATACTTACCCGCCGCGCGGTCGTGTCGGCCGGGTCGAGGCCCTGGGCCGGCGGGTCGGCGTTCAGGGTCGTCAACAACCCGATCAGGATTATGATCAGCAGCCCGAGTCCGACTAGGAACGGCCAGATCCACTCGCGCGGCGGCCGACCCCGGCGTTTCGGTCGGCCGGGCTTGGGCTTTCGGCTCGGCCGGAAGCTGGGAATGCCATTTGGGCCGCCGATGCCGCGCGCCTCGTCCGGCGGTCCGCCCCCGGAGGCGGTTGGCCCGGGCCGGGCCGGGATCGGGGTCGGCAGCGGTTTGGCCAGTTCTGATGGTTCTGGCAGCGGTGGGGGCGGTGTGCCCGGTTCGGTCAGGGGCGGCCAGGCTGAGGCCTGGTCCGCCGTTCGCCGCGGCGCCTCGGCCGGCGCCGGACGTCTCAGTCCGCCGGGACGGTTCGGTCGGCCGGGGCGTGCGGGTATCACGGCCGCCGGGATTTGCCTGGGCGGTCGCCCGGCCGGTGCGGCGGGGGGTTCGGCGGCGGGCTCGGCGGCTTGGCGGTCCGCGCTGGCGGGGGCAGCGTCCGCGGTGGGGGCGCCGGGTGTCGGGGGCGGTGCGGGCGGCGGCTCGGGGCGGGCCGGGGTGACGGCGGCTGGGACTTGCCGAGGCGGCTGGGAGGCCGGTCCGCCGGGCGGTTCTTGAGCGGCATCGGCGGTGTTGGCGGCATCGGCGGCACCGTCGGTGTTGGCGGTGTTGGCGGCATCGGCGGTGTTGGCGGTGTTGGCGGCTGGGGGAGGGCCGGGGGCGTCGGCCGGGGCGGGCACGACGGGGCCGACGTCGGTTTCCGGCTCGGGCGCCGGCCTGGGCGAACCGGCCGGGAAGGTCGGCTGCTCGGCGGTGCTGGGCGCCTCGGCGCGCCGCCCGGCCGCGACCGGGCGGGGGGCCAAGGGGGCCGGGGCGCCCGAGCGCGAGGCCATCAACAGCCCGGCCAGGTGCCGGTGGGTCTCCAGGACCTCGCCCAGCATCCCGGCCAATTCGGCGCCGTCGGACGGGCGGGCGGACGGGCTCTTGTCCAGCAGGCGCATCACCAACGCCGCCAAGGACTGCTCGACCGATCCGGGCAGGGCCGGCGGGGCCTCGTTGACCTGCGCCAAGGCGATGGCGACATAGTTGGCGCCGCCGAAGGGGCGGCGCCCGGCCAGGGCCTCGTAGGCTATGACGCCGAGCGAATAGAGGTCGCCGGCTGGCGTGGCGGGGTTGCCGAGGGCCTGCTCGGGGGCGAGGTACTGGGCGGTGCCCATGACCTTGCCGGTGTCGGTCAAGGCCAACTGGCCGTGCGCCACCGAGATCCCGAAATCGGTCAGTTTGACGTGGTCGGACGGCCCCAACAAAATGTTGCCCGGTTTGACGTCGCGGTGGACCACCCCGGCGCTGTGGGCGGCGTGCAGGCCGAGGGAGGACTGGATCAGGATCGGCAGCAGCCGCAGTGGGGCGATGGTGGCGTGGACGGCCAGGACGTCGGCCAGCGACTGGCCGTCGACGTACTCCATCACCAGGTAGCCGGTGCCCTCATGCTCGCGGTAGTCGCGGACGGCGGTGATGTTCGGGTGGTTCAGCAGCGAGGCGTTGCGGGCCTCGATGCGCAGCCGCTTGAGCGACGTCTGGTCGCCGGTGAACTCGGGGCGGAGCACTTTGATGGCGACCGGCCCGTCGGCGGCGAGGTCGTGGGCGCGCCAGACCTCGCCCATGCCGCCCACGGCGATCCGGGAGACCAGGCGGTAACGGCCGTCCGCCAGCATCAGGCCGGTCTGGGCGATCATCTGAAGACCGCCGCCAAGATCGACGCCACCATTGGCGCGGCCACTTTCCCGCCGGTCCCGTCCAGGCCCATCGACCCGCCGTCCTCGACCACCACGGCCACCGCCACCGACCGGCCCTGGGCCTCCCCGAAGGCCACCGTCCACACGTCCGGCGGCTGGCCCTTGAGGGTCTCGGCGGTGCCGGTCTTGGCGCCCACGGCCACCCCTTCGACCCGGGCGCGGCGGCCGGTGCCCTGGTCGGATTCGACCACCTGGACCATCATGTCTTTCAGGGCGGCGGCGGTGGCGGTGGAGATCGGGCGGTCCAATTCTTCGGCCACCGCCTCGTCGACCACCCGCAGGTCGGCGTCCCGCTCGGAGCGGACCAAGTGCGGTTTCATCATCCGGCCGCCGCCGGCGACGGCCGCCGCCACCATCGCCATCTGCAGCGGCGTCACCCGGTCGTTGAACTGGCCGATGGCCGCCTGGGCGGTCTGCGCCTGGTCCATGTCGCGCGGGAAGACAGACTTGGTGACATACAGCGGTATTTGAAGGCCCTCCTGGTCGAAGCCGAACTTGTCGGCCTGGTCGGCGATCAGATGCGGGCCCAGTTCCATGCCCAGCCAGCCGAAAGCGGTGTTGCAGGACACGACCATGGCCTCGGCCAGGGTCATCTGGCCGCTGGCGGCGCAGCTGGAGTCCCCGAAATTGGGCAGCGTGACATTGGTGTTCGGCAGTTCGAGGGCGTCCGGGGCCTCCAACAGGGAGTCGGCCTTGAACTGGCCGGACTCCAGTGCGGCGGCGGCGGTGATGAGTTTGAAGGTCGAGCCCGGCGCGTACAGGTCGCCGCCGATCACCCGGTTGTAAAGGGGGTGGGCCGGGTCCGCCTCCAGGGCGGTGAAAGCGGCCAGGGCGGCCTCCGGGTCGTGCGCGGCCAGGGCGTTCGGGTCGAAGGTCGGCTTCGAGACCATCGCCATGATCTCGCCGGTCTTGACGTCCAGCGCCACCGCCGCGCCCTGCGAGGCGCCCAGCGCGTCCCAGGCGGCCTGCTGGACGGCCGGGTCGATGGTCACCTCGACAGCGCCCCCGGTGGGCTTGCGCCCTGTCAGCACGTCCTCGACGCGAGTCCAGAAAAGCGAGTCGGCGGTGCCGGTCAGAACCTCGTTCTCGAGCAGCTCGAGGCCCGTGGTGGCGACCTGCTGGGTGACCGCGATATAGCCGGTGATCGGCGCGTAAAGCTCGCCGCCGACGTAAACCCGCTGGTAGGAGTAGTCGTCATCGATTTTGTCCGATCTGGCCAGGACATCGCCGCCGAGAGCGATGATGGGGCCGCGCTGGCGGTCGAGCGAGTTGAGGTAGGTCCGCTCATTTTTCGGATGGGCCCGCAGGGGTTCACCCGGCGAGAACTGGATCATGCTCGAGGCCACCATCAAGGACAGGAGCATGGCCGTGACGACCAGGGCGATGCGCCGGATTTCCCGGTTCACGGCGGTCTCACCGCCTCGGTCACCGCTCTGGCCTTGGCCTGGCGGGCGGCCTCGGCCTCGAGGACCGGCCGCAAGTCGATCTCCGAGGTGGCGGGCGGCGGTCGGCGCGCGCCATCGGAAATGCGCAACAGCAGCGCCACCACTATCCAGTTGGCCAGCAGCGCCGAGCCGCCGTAAGCCAAGAACGGGGTGACCAGGCCGGTCAGTGGGATCACCCGGGTGACGCCGCCCACCACGACGAAGAATTGGAAGGCCAAGATGAACGACAGGCCGGTGGCCAGCAGCTTGCCGAATCCGTCGCGGACGCCGAGGGCGATCCTGAAGCCGCGCTCGACCAGCACCAGATAGGCCAGGATCAGGGCGATCACCCCGGTCAGCCCCAATTCCTCGCCGATGGCGGCGAAGATGAAGTCGGAGTAGGCCAAGGGCGTGATGTCGGGCCGCCCCCGGCCCAGCCCGGTCCCGAACAACCCGCCGTTGGACAGCCCGAACAGCCCCTGGACCAACTGGTAGGAACCGCCAACCTTGTCGTACACATCCGGGTCGAAGGGATTCAGCCAGCCCTCGACCCGTTGCTGGACGTGGGTGAACAAACGGTAGGCCGCCAGCACGCCGCCGGAGAACAGCATCAGCCCCATGACGATCCAAGACGGCCGGTTGGTGGCCACGTAGAGCATCACCACGAACAGCCCGAACAGCAGCAGCGAGGTGCCCAGGTCGCGCTCGAACACCAGCACGCCGACCGAGACCAGCCAGGCCGCCATCAGCGGCCCCATGTCGCGCAGGCGCGGCAGTTGCAGGCCCAGCAGCTTGGGTCCGGCCAAGGCCATGGCGTCGCGCCGGGCGACCAGGTAACCGGCGAAGAACACCGCCAAGGCGATCTTCGACAACTCGGCCGGTTGCAAGGACATGGGGCCGATCCGGATCCAGATCTGGGCGCCGTAGCTCCTCACCCCGATCCCCGGCACCAGCGGCGCGACCAGCCCGCACAGCCCCAGGAGCATGGCCGTGTAGGTGAACCGCCTGAGCGAGCGGTGGTCGCGCAGCCAGACGACCGTCACCACGGCCGCCACCAGGCCGATGCCCGTCCAGATCAGTTGTCTTGGGGCGATGCCCCAACCGGGGTCCAGGCCGCTTTCCTGGTAGCGCAGGGCCAACCGGTAGATCATGGCCAGGCCGGTCCCGTTCAGCAGCACCGCCACCGGCAGGATGACCGGGTCGGCGTAGGGCGCTCGCCAGCGCAGGATCAGGTGCGCCGCCAGCGCCAGGGCGGTGAATCCGCCGCAGTGGAGGGTCATTTGGGCCGGCAAGCTCCCGGTCACCGCCAGGGCGACCTGGGCGTAGGCGAAGAAGGACAGGCCCAGGGCGCAGACCAGCAGCAACAGTTCGGCCCAGCGGCCCGGCTTGGCGCCCGCGGGCAGGACAGTCGCCACGACTAGCTCTCCTGGGGCGGGTGGGTCGACGGACCTGAGCCGCCAGGATCGGGGGACGACTGGTTGTTGAGCCCGGCCGCGGGCTGGGGCGAAGTCGCCGCCGCGGCCGGACTGGACGGCGAGGCGGTCGGCGCTCGTGGTGAGGCGGCCGGGGTGGACGGCGAAGCGGTCGGGGCGCCCGGGAGGCGGTCGCCCAACGGAGCCCGGTTCGCCCGGGTCCGGGCGACGGCATCGTGCACCCATTGCGCGGCCTGCTCCTGCGTGTCCTTGCTGAGGGCGCTCTCCTCGACCATTTGCCGCTCGGCTTCAGAGAGATCTGTCTCAAAGTCGTAACCCTCGAACCGCTCGACTTCCTGCGACAGCGCGAATCCGAAGACCTCTTGCGGGATGCCCCGGTAGATGACGATCTGGCCATCCGACTGGCCGACGTAGTACTGGTCCTGGCTCCAGGCGTAGGCCCAGTAGACGCCGCCGGCCGCCAACGCCAGGACCGCCAGGATGATCGCCGCCCAGATCAGACGTCGGCCGACGGGGCGGCGGCGGCGCGAGTCGGCCAGCTCGGGCTCGTCGTGGTCGGCTGGCTGGGCCGGGGCCAAGGAGGCGGCCTTGGCGGCCGCGCCGCCCCCGCCCCGGGTCGGGCGGTGACGGTCGATGGCGGCCGCCCCGACCACTTGGGCGGCGGTTGGGGGGACCTCGTCGGCGGGCAGGTTGTCGATGTCGACCACGTCCGCCACCACGCAGGTGACGTTGTCCGGGCCGCCGCCGCGCAGGGCCAATTCGATCAACTGGTCGGCGCAGCGGTCCGGGTCGGGCTCCTCGGCCAGGGTGCGGCGCAGGGTCGCGGCCGAGACCACACCGGACAGCCCGTCCGAGCAGAGCAGCCAGCGGTCGCCCGGCTCGGCCTTGCGGACCGAGATGTCCAGGCCGCCCGACAATTCGACATCGCCCAGCACCCTCAGCAGCAATGACCGCTGGGGATGGCGTTCGGCTTGGTCGGGATCAAGTTTGCCGGCATCGACCAAATACTGGACGAATGTGTGGTCGGTGGTGACCTGCTCAAACCGGTCTTTCCGCATCAGATAGGCCCGCGAGTCGCCGATGTGCCCCAAGATCAGCCGGTCGCCGGCGCGCAGCAGGGTGGTGATGGTGGTGCCCAGCCCGGCCAGCTCCGGGTCTTCCTCGACCCGCTCCAGCAATTCCTCGTGGGCGGCCTCGACCGCCGCCTCGAGGGCGCGCGGCCCCTGGTCGGAGGTCAAGGCCTCCTCGTCCAGCGGGGCCAGGTGGGCGATCGCCACCGACGAGGCGATGTCGCCCCCGGCGTGGCCGCCCATGCCGTCCGCCACCACCATCAGATGCGGTCCGGCGTAGGCCGAGTCCTGGTTGTTGGCGCGCGTCAGGCCGATGTCGGAGCGCACCGCGTAGCGCAGGGCGATGGTCACGCTACCTCAGCACCTCCAAAACCGTGTTGCCTATCCGGATCGACTGGCCCGCCGCCAACTCGGCCGGGCCAGCAATTCTCTCACGGCCCAGGTAGGTGCCGTTGGTCGAACCCAAGTCTTCCAGCACCCATCCCCCGGCCCTGGGCACTATCTGGGCGTGGCGGCCGGAGGCGAAATCGTCGTCCAGGACCAGGTTGGCGGTCGAGGACCGGCCGATCACGACCGGGGCCTTGGCGAGGGGCACGGTGGTGCCGCGCAGCGGCCCGGATTTGACGACCAGCCGGTTCGGGGCGCCCGGCCTGGCGGCCGGCGGCGGCGGCGCTGGCGGGAGCGGCGGCATCGGCGACCCGGGCGGGGGTGCGTGGCCGACCACCGGGATCGGCGGCCGCGCGCCGACAAGTTCTGGCGGCATCGGGACCCTGGCCTTGCGGGAGCGTGAGCGGCCGGCCGCCGCCTCGCGCCGCCGGATGGTGGTCCCGTAGACGTCGCGCCGCAGGGTCACCAAAGCCGCCAGCACGAACAGCCACAGGACCAGCAAATAGCCGAGCCTCAGCAGCGTGACTGACAGCTCTCCCATAGCTCAACCTTAGTTGCGGGGGCTTTAGATCCCAGTATCAAAACCCAAGTCGGTCGACTCGCCCGTCCAGAAGACGACTTGGGTGCGGCCGACGGTGAGGGTGTTGCCGTCGACCAGGAGGGCGTTGGAGATGCGGTGGCCCTCCACGAAGGTGCCGTTGGTCGAGCCCAGGTCGGTGGCGATGGCGCCGTCCGGGGTCAGCCTGATTTCGACGTGCCGCCGCGAGACGCCGGTGTCCTCGACGATGATGTCGGCGTCCGAGCCGCGCCCGATCACCGTCACCGGGCCGGTCAACAAGTACCGCTGGCCGTCGATGTCGATGATCGGGTGGCGCGAGGTGGCCGGAGTCGGCCCGGCCGGGGCGACCGCCCCGCGAACCGTCTCCGAGCGGACGTGGAACACCCCGACCTCCAGGTCCGGGTCCTCCTCGAAGGTGACCGAGACCGGCCCGACGAAGGCGTAGCGCTGCGAGGCGGCGTGCCGGGCCACCCCCTCTTGGAGCTCCTCGCCCATCGCCTCGGCGCCCCAGTCCAGGATGCGGTCGAAATCCTGTGGCGAGAGCTCGATCACGAACTCGTTCGGCACCACGGCGCGGCCGCGGGCCAGGACTGCTGCCTTGTCGTCCAATTCGCGCCGGAGCGCGGAAGCCAGGTCCACTGGTTTCACCTCACTACGTGATGCTTTTGCGAAGGCACCATTGACTGCGCGCTCGACGCCTTTCTCAAATCGGTCGAGGAATGCCACCTGCTATCCCCCTCCCCACTGCAAGAACCTAGCCAATGGTAACGACTTCCTCTCCGAAAAGGCAGACCTGGATGTCAGGCTGCCGGCCGAATTCCCTCCCAAACCCGATTCATGCTAGCCTCATCCCTTGCGCGCGAGTGGCGGAATAGGCAGACGCGCACGGTTCAGGTCCGTGTGCCCGCAAGGGCATGGGGGTTCAACTCCCCCCTCGCGCACCCAATGTCCCGCAGTTGAACCTGCGCGCGCTTGGGGCTCGCTCGACAACCAGCCGGTCGGCGCACACCGTGGGCAATAGCGCGTCCTTCCAACGCGCAAACCGACCCGGTCTGCGCTGGTTGACATGCGCTGGTTGTCACGGTGCGCGCAGCCGCGCCATGGCGGGGTCGCGTCTTTGGTCCAACACCGCTGCTATGGTCACAACGCGGGCGCCTTCGTCGAGGGTGTAGACCACGTTGTAGGGGAACACCCGCGTGGCGCGGTGCCGGACGTTCGGGCGGTCCTCCGCGCCGAGGTGGGGCCAGTGCCGGATGCGCCTGACCGCGGCCCGGTACTCGGCGCGGAACCTGGCCACCTGCGCTGGCGCCTCGCGCCTGTCATAGGCGGCGATCACTCTCAGAGCCTGTTTGTAAACCCCGCACCGGCTGCGGCGCACCGTGCGCGGCGCCCCGCCGCGCCCACGGACGCTGCCCTTGGGCTCCACCCAAGGGCAGGTCCTCCTGGGCCCCCACCGAAGGTGGGGACTTGCGGTGCACCACGCCCGGCACGTCCTCGCTCGGCACAGGGTTTACAAACAGGCTCTCAAATCAGCCCCGGCGGCGGGCGAGACGACGACCGTCCACTCGCTCACCCGGGGATCGGGCCGAACTCGGCGTCCATCGCCGCCTCGAACTCGTCCCATGGAGTGCTCTCCTCGGGATGCGACCGGATGTGCTCGACCCGCGCTTCGACCAGGTCGAGGACCTCGCCGTCGATGGCGCCCTCAGCGCCCAGCGAGCGGATCATCTCCTCGGCCAGGGCCAACCGCTCGGCGGGGTCAAGAGACCGGGCGAGCGGGAGAACCTCTGAGAGCGTCACAAGCCGATACTACCCACCCGGTGCCATCTAGCGGTCTGTCGCACCCTATTTCGGGGCATCGCGCGACCCCAGCCACGACCCCCGGCGGCGTTGTCAGCCAGCCCGATAGCGCTGCTATCGGCCAGGCTTGCGCCCTGCCGGCCGTGCGCGTCTGACGCCGCGCGACACCCGAAAGCTGACACGGCTCGGTCCTGGACCGGCCCCGGCCCGCCTGCTTCTGCCCGGCGCGCCGGTCGGCCGGCGCCGGGGAGGCCGGGCGCGCGACCAAACGCGGTGCCAGGCTCGGGGGTTCGGTCAGGGCCTGTTTTCTGGCTGGTTGACCACTGCGGGCGCCTTGTTCGGGTGGTTGGCGGTCATCAGCTTGCTGCTTTCGGGAGAAGCCGGGCGAGGGCGAGGCGGAGCGAGATTAGCCGGGCGATCATCGATCGCGGTGCTCTGAGCTCTGCTGGGTCGGGACGTGTTGACGTGTTCTGCATGTTCGCGAGGTGTCGGATCGCGTTGATCGCAAGGCGCTGCGCGGTGTCGAGCGCGCTGTGCCCATGCCGCTCGATGAGCACGAGGATCGCGTCAGGGGCGTTCGCCATGACCTGGTCCGCGACCGTCCGCGGCGTGCGCACGTCCCGGTCGCCGCTGAGCACGAGCACGGGCCAATCAAAGCGCGCAAGCGCACAGCGGATGTCCACGGACTCAGACTCGAACGGCGGGAACCGATCAGCCATGCCGACGAACAATTCATCGCCGCGCAACGGCCCCAAGGCAGGGTCGTGCGGGACTCCATAGCCGAGTTCGGCGAACGCGCTGCGCGCCACCAGATCGAACTCCATCAAAAACGGGCGGGAGGCCATCACATCCGAAGCGCCGAGACGGTTCAGCCACGACCACACACGGGCGCCCTTGCCTTTTTCCAGCAGGTTGAGCATCGACGCGACGAGTCCTGGCCCGCCGGATTCGTGCAGGAGTTGGATTGGGAACCCGGCCTGTTCCACCCTGATCGAACCGCACTCGACGAGCCTGTGAATCCGCGAGGCGTGTTCTGCGGTCGTCTCGGTGCCGTGCCAGTAGAGGCGGTTCAGTTCCCGGGCGGTTTCGTGCTTGCTCCGGGCGTCGAGCATTGGGGAGTCCAGGATCATTCCGCTGACCCGGTCCGGGTGCAGGGCGCCGAACGCGCCAGCCAGGTAGCTGCCGTAGGACGACCCGTACACAGTGACCTGCTCGATGCCTTCCGAATCGAGCACCGCGGCCAGATCGCTGAGCACGTCGCGGATGGTGACGTCTTCCGAACGGAGGTCGCTGCCGTCCTCGGTCTTGCGCGACATGCCGACGCCGCGATGCTCGACCATGAGCACATCGAGCCCGCGTCTTGCGGCTGCGGCCCGGAAACGTTGATAGGGCATCACTGACGCCAGGCCAGGACCGCCGGGGATCACCAGCGCCGGGGCTGACGTGCGGGGGCCGCCGCGCGCATAAGCGAGCGACAGCGTCCGACCATCCGACAGTTCACGAGCCAGTGCGGCGACGCCGGGGTTTCTGGCGAGAGCGCCGCGCCGCCGTTGCCAAGCCTCGTGACCGATGCCGCCGTCAGCAGCCCGGGCGTTCCGCGGGTTTGTCATACGCGACCTTCGTTCGGCATCGCGCGGGCGGCTCGGCGCACGATGCCGTTCGCATCGTCCACAGTCATCTCCGAGCCGGGGGTGACCATCTCTAGGCAGACCCCGGCGATGATGGCGCTCAATTCTAGCGTTCGTGCCCGAGTCTCGGAGGGGTCGAGACGCCCTTCCGCCGCCAGGATTTCCAGCCACGCGCGGATGCGTTCGAAGAACCGGGCGAAAGGGCCTGAAGAACAAGCTCGGGACCCCGAAGGGTCCCGGTTGGCAACGTCCGGATCGCTCCGAACCGTCGTACCTCAACGGTACACCAGGCCAACCCGGCGCAAAGGCGGCCGGCATGCTTGACGATCAGCGCCTGATGCGACGACTTGTGGTTTGGGAAGTGGTGCCGAAGCGTTCCCATCCCGATGCCCGCCGCACCGGCGACCGCGCGCACCGACAGCCGCTCCATCCCGTCCCATTGCTGACGGCGGGCGCGGGGCGCATTTACCTCGACCCGCCAGTTATCCACAGCTTTCTTCACAGGCCTGTGGTCAGCCCTGGAGAGGGCTGTGGACAAGTCGGGGCACCCTGTGAACAACCTCCGGTGGCCCCTGTGGAAAAGCTGTTGACCTGCGCAAACGCGCAAATCGCGGCGATTTGACAAAAGCCCCGCCTGTGGATAAGGAAGGCTTCGGCGGACCGCCGGACCGCCCCAAACCCCGCTCAGGCCAGTTCCGCCAGCCGGTCGAAGGCCGCGTCCAACTCGGGCGATGGGACCGCCCACTTGGGATGGGCGTCGTGGAAGCTGACATACTCGGCCGCGCCCGCCCGCCAGGGGACCTTCTGGGCGAAGCCGGTGGCGATGGCCCGGACTTTGGAATTGTCGAAGACCACCGAATGCGACTTGTCGCCCAGCAGGCCGTCGCGCAATTCGGGAATGACCCGCCCGATGGTCTGCGAGGCGACGTGGACCAGCTTCGGATCAGCCACCCCGGCCGCCGCCGCCAGGTCGCGGTAG
>JAIROU010000154.1 GCA_031257375.1 Bifidobacteriaceae bacterium | reverse complement strand
GTTTCGCGCTAGGCGAAGAGGGGGTCGGTGGCGGCGTCTTCGGCGTCTTGGACCACCCGGAGGACGTTTTCGCCGGTCAGGGCTCTCAGGTCGGAGCGGGACCAGCCCCGCTCGGCCAGAGCCTCGAGCAGGCGGGGATAGCCGGACACGTCCTGGAGGCCTTCGGGCAAGCTCGGGGTGCCGTCGAAGTCGGAGCCGATTCCGATGTGGTCGATCCCCGCGACCTCGCGCAAGTGCTCGATGTGGGCGACCACCGTGGCGATGGTGACCGGCGGCGGCGGATGGGCCTCGGCGTATTCGCCCAGGCGGGCGAAGGGGCTGGCCGGACCGGTCGCCTCGGCCTGTTCGGCCAGGGCCTGCTCCGGCGTCTGGGAGGGGCGGGGGGCCGGCTTCCAAAAGTCGGCCCCGGGTGTGCCGTCCGCCGGGCCTTGGGCTTTGGCCCAGGCCAGGGCCTCGGCGGTCCATTGGCTGCGGGCCTCGTCCAAGAAGTCGGCCAAGAAGATGGCCTGCACCACCCCGCCGCCCGCGGCCAGGGCCTCGAGCACGTCATCGGTCACGTTGCGGGGATGCGGCGAGACGGCGAAGGCCGACGAGTGCGAGAAGATGACCGGCGCCCGCGACACCGCCAGGGCCGCCAATTGGGTGTCTTTCGAGGTGTGCGACAGGTCCACGAGCACGCCGACGCGGTTCAACTCGGCCACGATCGCCCGGCCGTCCTCGGTCAGGCCGCGCACGCCGGGCTGGTCGGTGGCCGAGTCGGCCCAGGCGGTGTTGCGGCCGTGGGTCAAGGTCAGGTAGCGCGCGCCCAGGCGGGCGAAACTCCTGAGAACGCCCAGCGACCCGGCTATGGCGTGCCCGCCCTCGACGCCGATCAGCGAGGCGATCTTGCCCTCGGACCAGGCCCGGCGGATGTCGGCGGCGGTGCGGGCGAAGACAAGCGTCTCGGGGTAGGCCGCCACCAGGCGGCGGATGGCGTCGAACTGCTCCAGCGCGCCCACGGCGGCCTGCGCCTCGGGTAGGTCGGGGGGAGTCCAGACCGACCAGAACTGGGCGCCGACCCCGCCTTGGCGGAGCCTGGGCAGGTCCGTTTGGCGGCCCGGCCCGACCTGGTCCAAGCCGGCGACCGAGTATCCGGCCCGCGCCCGCAGCACGGACGGCAGGTCGTTGTGGCCGTCGATGATCGGGGTCTCGGCCAAGACTGCGGCCACCAACTCGGCGGCGGCCGACCCGCGGGCCGACCCGCCGGCCGACCCGGCGGCCGACCCGCCGGCCGACCCGCCGACCGCCGACTCGGCAACCTCCCCACCGATCGTTTGAGCGGCGGCCAACTCATCGGCATCGGACATGGCATTCTCCTTTTGGCTGTGGACGGGGCAAATCAGAAGTGGGCCTGGCCGGGCACGGCGGCCAGCAATTCGCGAGTATAAGGGTGGCTCGGCCGCTCGAAGACCTCCGCCACCGGGCCGAGCTCGACAATCCGGCCGTTCTTGATGACCGCCACCCGGTCCGCGATTTCTGAGACCACCGCCAAGTCGTGGGTGATGAACAGCATCGACAGCCCCAGCCGCCGGCGCAGCCCGCGCAGAGTGTCGAGGACTTGGGCTTGGACAATCACGTCCAGCGCCGAGACCGCCTCGTCCAGCAGCAGCACGTCCGGCTCGAGCGCCAGCGCTCGGGCGATCGCCACCCGCTGGCGTTGGCCGCCGCTGAGTTCGTTGGGGTACCGGCCGAGGACCGATTCGGGCAGGCCGACCAGCCCGATCAACTCCTTGATCCGGGCCTGGCGGGCGGCCCGGGCGCGGTTGCCGACCCGGCCGCCCCCGTCCGCCACGCCGCGCCCGTCCGCCCGGGCGCGGTGGATCACCAGCGGCTCGGCCAGCGTCCGGGCGACCGTGAACTGCGGGTCGAGCGAGGCGTAAGGATCCTGGAAAACCACCTGGATCCGGGCGGCCCGGCGGCGGCGCTCGCGCTTGGTCAACCGGTGCGACTCGAAGCCGCCCAGGCGGATGGCGCCCGCGGTCGGCTTGTCCAAGCCCAGGATCAGCTTCGCCACGGTCGACTTGCCGGAGCCCGATTCGCCCACCAGGGCGACGCACTCGCCGCGCTGGCCGCGCCGGATGGCCAGGTCGACGTGGTCCACCGCGCGCAAGGTCCGGGACGCCGAACGGCCGGGCGCGTCGGTCTTCGACCGCCGCAGTTTGAAGTCTTTGACCAGGCCGTCCACGGCCACCACGGCGTCGGTGCCGTCGAGTTCGGCCAGGGTCTCGCGCTGGCGGAACGAGGACAGCTTGGGCACGGCCTGGAGCAGTTCGCGGGTGTAGGGGTGCTCCGGCCGGGTGATGACCTGGTCGGTCGCGCCCGTCTCGACCACCTGGCCGTCCTTCATCACCGCCACCCGGTCGCTGCGGTCCGCCACCAGCCCCAGGTCGTGGGTGATCAAGATGAGCGAGCAGCCGAGTTTCGCCCTCAGTTCGCCCAGCAGGTCCAGGACGTGCTTTTGGACTATCACGTCGAGGGCGCTGGAAGGCTCGTCGGCGATGATCAACTCGGGCCGGGCCAGCACGGCCAAGGCGATCAAGGCCCGCTGGCGCATCCCGCCGGACAACTGGTGCGGGTATTGCCGAAGGATCCGTTCGGGGTCCTCCAGCCCGACCTCGGCCAGGCGCTGGGCGGCCAGTTCGCGCCAACCGGCGCGGGGCGCCAGGCGGTGGGCCAGGATCGTCTCTTTGAAGTGGCTGCCGATGGAGGCGACCTCGTTGAGCGACAGCATTGGGTCCTGGGGTATGTAGCCGACCCGGCGGCCGCGGACGCCGCGCCAGGCCGGTTCGCCCAGCCCGGCCAATTCCAGCCCGTTCAGGGTGATCCGCCCGGCGATCTCGGCGTCGGCCGGGAGCAGGCCCATGATCGCGTTGGCGACGGTGGTCTTGCCCGAGCCGGACTCCCCGACGATGGCCAGCTTCTCCTTGGCCCCGACCGCCAGATCGGCCGACCGCACGGCCGGGCGGTCGCCGCCCCGGTAGCGGACGGTCAGCGATTCGATCTCGACCAGGTTCACCGGACCGCCGCTCACCGGACCGCCGCTCACCGGACCGCCGCCTTCGGGCCGAAGGCGCCTCGGACGGCATCGCCCAAGGTCAGGAAGGCGAACACGGTCAAGGTCAGGGCGCCGGCCGGCCACAGCAGAATGCCGGGGTTGGCCTTCAGCACGGTTTGGCCGTCGGCGATGGCCTTGCCCCAGCTGGGCACGTCCGGCGGCAGGCCGATCGACAGGTAGCTGAGCGAGGCCTCGGCCGCGATCAACCCGCCGATCGCCATGGTCACCACCACGATCAGGGGCGCCAGGATATTCGGCAGCACATGCGTCAGAATGATCCGCCCGTGGCCGGCCCCGAGGGTGCGGGCGGCGGCGACGTAGTCCTTGGTGGTGGCCTCGATGGTGGCCGAGCGGGCGATCCGGGCGGTACCGGTCCAGCCGAAGAGCATCAGGATCGCGGTCAGCGTCAGGACGTTGCGCTTCTCGACCACCTGCATCGCCACGACCGCCCCCAGGATCAGCGGGATGGCGAAGAAGATGTCGGTTATGCGGGAGACGATCGCGTCGACGATGCCGCCGAAGTAGCCCGCCAACACGCCGACCAGGGTTCCCAGCAGGGTGGTGCCGAGCGCCGCCAGCAACCCCACGGTCAGCGACGCGCGGGCGCCGTGGACAATGGTGGTCAAAATGTCGCAGCCCTGGAAGTCGGCGCCGAGCGGGAACTCGGCGCTCATCGGCGCCCGCGAGTCGCGCAGCAGGCAGTGGTGCGGGTCGCGGGCGGTGAACAGGCCCGGCCAGGCCGCCACCAGCGACAAGAAGGCCACCACGGCGGCCGAGAACCAGAACGTCCATTGCCGCCGCAGGCGGTGCCAGGCCTCGCCCAGGGTTGAGCGCGACCCGGTCCCGCCGCCGCGCCGCCCGCGCCGCCGCCCGACCCGGCCGCCGGTGGTCGCCGGCGCCGGTTCGGGCTCGGGCTCGGCGGGCAGGCCAGGGGTGGTGACGATGCCGCCGGGCTCGGCGGGCAGGCCGACGATGCCGACGATGCCGCCCGGCCGGGTGGCGGCATCGGCGGGGGTGGCGACGGCGGTCGACGAATCAGACATTGGCCCCATACCTGACCTTCGGGTTGAGAACGGCGTAAAGGAGGTCGACCACCAGGTTGACGACCACGAAGATGACCACCATGACGATCACCAGCGAGACCGTCGGCGCCGACTCGCCGCGAATGATGTTTTGGTAAACCTGCTGGCCGTAGCCGGGAATGTTGAAAACCGACTCGGTGATGACGGCGCCGCCCAACAGCGCGCCGAACTCCGTGCCGATCACGGTCACGATCGGGATCAAGGCGTTGCGCAGGACGTGGAACACCGAGACCCGCCACTGGGGCAGGCCGCGGGCGCGGGCGGCTTTGACGTGCTCGGAGCGCAGGGCGTCGGCGATGCCGGAGCGGGTGAAGCGGATCAGGAAGGCCAGCGATCCCAGCGCCAGCACGACGGCCGGCACGATCAGCTCCATCCAGGTGGCCTGGGCGGAGACGGTCGGCTTGACCCATCCCCACTTGACGCCGAGGAAGAACTGGACGACGAAGGCCGTCACGAAGGTCGGCACCCCGACCAGGACCATCGTCACCACCATGATGCCGCCGTCCAGGCCGGTGCCGCGGCGGCGGCCCGCCACCATGCCGAGCGTGATGCCGACGATGGACTGGATGGCGACCGTCAGCACGGTCAGGCGGGCGGTGGCGGGGAAGACCCGGCCGATGATCTCGGTCACCGGCCGCCCGGCGAAGGTCTGGCCCAGGTCGCCCTGGAAGACGTTCCCCAGGTAGATCAGGTACTGCATGAAGAACGGTTTGTCGAGGTTGTACTGGGCTGAGATCTTGGCCCGGGTGGCCTGGTCCAGGACCGCGTTCTCCCCGGCCAGGGCCGCCACCGGGTCGCCCGGCATGGCATAGACGAGGGCGTAGAGCAGGAACGTCGCGCTGAGGATGACGATCACCGCTTGCCCGCTGCGGAAAATCGCGTACCTGGCCATCGGCCGGACCCGTCGCCTGGGCGCTACTCGCCCGCGGTGGCGGGGTCGGGTTGGCCGGCTGGCTGGGCTGGCTGGGCTGGCTGGGCTGGCTGGGCTGGCCCGTTCGGCGCCATCACAAACCGTTCGATGTCGGCCAGCTCGGCCAGGCGGCTGGCCCGGTCGATGTAGATCATGTGCCCGGCCGGGAACAGCGAAATGCGCACGTTGGCGACCAACTCCGGCGGCACTTGCAGCTTGGCGACGTCGCT
>JAIROU010000135.1 GCA_031257375.1 Bifidobacteriaceae bacterium | reverse complement strand
GGGCGCGGCGGTGACGGACGCGGCCGACGCGCTCAGCCTGGCGGCGGCCGATTCGGACGGCTTCGGCGGGGCCGGGCTGATTCGCGGGCGGCCGGACGGCCAGCCCGGCGCCTTCGCCTGCGCCGACCCAATCGACCCGGCCGACCCGGACGCGCCCTGCCCGACCGGCCGCTACACCATCGCCGTGGCCTCGACCCAGGTCGGCGTCCGGGCGCTGGCGGTGACCTACGCCGCCGGCGGGGTCGAGTTCGCAGTTGGCGGCCCCGCCGATCCGGCCGCCACCACGCTGCTGGCCGAGTTCGGGCCGCGGCCGCTCAGCCCGGAGGACTCGGCCTTGATCGTCAGCCCGTCCAACCCGGTCGACGATCCGAACGACCCGGCCGACGCGCCCGATGGCGTCCCGGAGGCCCTGGTGGCGGGCGGCGTCTTCGAGATCGCCGTCTCGGCCTGGGACGCGGCCCGCGACCGGCCCGAGATCGGTTCTGGCGCCCGGGTCGAGTTGGTCCTGTCCGGGTCGGCCTGCGCCGCCGAACTGGTCCTAGACCCGGCGGTCGCGGTCGGTTCTGGGTCCCTGGCGGTGCTGGCGCCGTTCGACCCGGCGACCGGTCTGGCGACGGCCCACGCCCGCTCGGCCGGGGCCGCGGCCTGCTCGTTGGCGGCCACCATTGACGACGGCTCGGCCGCCGGGCCGGTCCAGATCGCGGGCTCGCCCAAGCACCTGAGTTGGGCGGCGGCGGCGGTTGACGTGTCCCACCCGGAGACCTGGTTCACGGTTTCGCAGACGCCGATCCCGGCTGACGGCGACACGCCCGGCCAGGTGACGGTCTCGCTGCGGGATTCCGGCGGCGCCCCGGTGACCACTGCGGCGCCGGCCCTGGCCGCCTTCGGCGAGGTCGGCGCCGGGTTGTCCTTCGGGTTCTTCGATCATCTGGGCGCCGGCCTCTACCAGGCCTCTTTCACCGGCGCCGTGCCGGGTTCGCCGCTGGTGTCGGTGCGGGTGGACGGCGTGGACCTGAACGTCCACGCCGTCGAAGGGAACGCCCGCGCACGCCTGACGCCCATCGCGGCGCCGAGCGTCGGCAGCGAGGCGACCTCCTGGGCGTCGGTCACCGATGCGCCGGGACAGGCCGGGGTCTATGGCGCCGAGGGCGCCGCGGCGGCGGACTGGGGCCGCCAGACCATTGTCGCGGCGGTGCTCGACGCCGATGGCGCGCCACTGGTGGCGGCGGGGGACAAACTGACGGTGACGGCCGATCCGGTCCTCGATCCGGGCGGCCTGTGGGTCGCCTCCGGGGCTTTCCAGTGCCAGGCCGCCCTGGTCGACGGGGCTTGCCAGGCCGGCGTCTACACGGTGGACGTCTATTCGGGCGAGCCGGTCGGACGGGCCTTCTTGGTCACTTACGCGGACGGCGGGGTCGAGTTCCAGGTCACCCGGCAGGGCTCGCCCACCGGGGCCAAGGCGCTGATGGCGCCATTCACCAGTGGCCTGGCCAGCGCCGCCGATTCGGAACTGGCGTTCGATCCGGGCGGGCCGCTGGGCCTGGGCGGGTCCTACATCGTCACGGCCACCATCCACGACCGGTTCGGCAACCCGGTGGCCGATCAGCCGGTCACCTTCACGCTCGATGACCCGGCCGGCACGGGCGCCGCCATCAACGGCCCGGCCGTGGTCTATTCCTCGGCCCTGGGGCGGGCGGCCGTCGCGGTGGCGTCCCCTGGGGCCGGGACCGCCACCGTCTCGGCGGCGGTCGGCGGCGTGGCCCTGGGCGCCGCCGCGGCGCTGGAGTGGCTGGCGCCGCCCCCGCCTCCGCCGCCCCCGCCGGCCGAGCTGTTGCTGGCCCCGCCGCAGGTCAGGGCCTCGAACGGGCGGCATGTCGCAGGAGCTGTCCAGGCCGCCGATGCCGACTTGGCGGCCGCCGGGTCCCTCCAGGTGGTGGTGACCGATGACGCCAGCGGCGCCGAACTGGCGCGTTGCCCGGTCCAGCCGGACGGCGCCTTCGACTGCGCGCTGGCGAACCTCGACCACCAGACCCAGATCTGGGTGGCCGTCGAGGCCGACCCGGCGAACCAGTCGCCCGGCGTTCACGTGGTGGTCGACGCGCTGCCGCCGGCGCCGGGCGGGACCGCGCCATCGGACGGCCGCACCATTGCGGGCCTGGGCGAGGCGCCCGGGCACGAGGTGGTGGTGCGCCACGCCGACGGCGGCGAACTGTGCCGCGCGTCGGTCGGCTTCGACGCCAGTTGGGGCTGCGACCTGGCGCGGGAGGCGGCCGAGGGCGAAACCGTCATGATCGAGCACTCCGACGCGGCCGGCAACCGGGCGGCCGCGCCCTGGCGGATCGGCCTGCCCAGGGTGACGGTTGACAGCGCGGCGGTGGCGCCCGGCGGGCGCCAAATCGCCACCGGCGTCAACTTCCAGCCGGGCGAGGCCGTCACCGGGGTGTTCCGCTCCGACCCGGTCGACCTCGGTTCGCGGACGGCTGACGCCGACGGCCGGGTGACGTTCGAATGGACCGTCCCGGCCGCGGCCGAGGTCGGCTCGCACGAGGTC
>JAIROU010000449.1 GCA_031257375.1 Bifidobacteriaceae bacterium | reverse complement strand
GGATCTGGGCGTCGCTGGCCTCGGGCGCCAGAGCCGTCGCCCTGGCGCCGTGACGGTCGGGGGCTCGGCCGCCATGCCAGCCGGCCAAGCGGGACAAATCGCGCCAGCCGGCCAAGCCGGGGGGCCGGCCGGGCCGGGCGCCGCAGCCGTGCAGACCGGGCCAGCCGGGCGATCCGGCCGCCGGGCCGCCCTGGGCCGGTCCCTGCGGGCGGCGGCCGACCTGGTCTGGCCGGCCGATTGCGCCGGCTGCGGCCGCGAGCTGGCCGGCCCGCTCTGCCCGGCCTGCCGCCTGGCCCTGCTGGGGCCGGTCCGGCGGCGCGAGCAGGCCGCCCCGCGCCTGACGGTGCCCGGCGGCCCCGCCCTGCCGGTCTGGTCGGCGGCCTGGTACTCCGACGAGGTCCGGCGCGGCATCGTGGCCTGGAAACGTCAAGGCCGGGGCGAACTGGAACTCGAGATGCGGCGGGCGATCGCCCGCACGGCCGAGGCGGCTGGTCGGGTGCTGGCCGCCGTCAGCCCCCGCCTGGCCGTTGTCCCAGTGCCGTCCCGGCTGGTCAAGCGGCTCTCAAGGCGGGTCTCGCGGCGGGCCGGCGGCACCGCCGTGCTGGCCCTGGCGGCGGCCGAGGCCCTGGCCGGCGCCGGCCTCGAGGCGGCCTACGCCGATGTCCTGACCCGCTCGGCGGCCAGCCGCGAGCAGGCCGGGCGCTCGCTGAGGGAGCGGGCCCTCGGGCGCGAGGGCACCACCGGCGTCAGCCGGCTCCCCGCCGCCCCCTGCCTGCTGGTCGATGACGTCCTGACGACCGGCGCGACCTTGCTGGACGCCGAGCGGGCGCTGGCCCGGGCGGGCGGGCAGACCCTCGGCGCGGTGGTCCTGGCGGTCAGCCCGGCCCGGTCCGGCGACATCGGCGGCCCGGCCGGAAGGATGAGCTAACGTTGAATTGTCCGCAGCAACCGGAAGGCCAAAGAAAATGGAAATTGTCGTAGCCGGCCGTCATGTCGAAATCCCTGATCGGTTCCGCGAGTTCGCCGCCTCGAAGCTCGCGAAAATCACCCAGTACGATTCTCAGGCGCAGTTGGTCCAAGTCGAGGTGGTCCACGAGGGCAACCCCCGCCAGGCCGACACCGCTGAGACGGTCGAGATCACCGTCCGCGGCAAGGGTCCGGTGATCCGGGCCGAGGCCTCGGCCGGCGACATGTTCTCCGCCTTCGACCTGGCCATGGGCAAGCTGATGGAGCAGGAACGCCGGGCCAAGGACCGCCGCAAGTCGAAGCACAAGATGACCCGTCGCCAGGCCCAGAGCTTCGACCAGGCGCTCGCCTCCCGCAGCTCCGGGGCCGTCGACGCGCCGCCGGAGTTGGCCCCGCCCGCCCCGGCGCCGGTGGCGGTGGCCGAATTGGTCGATGACGCGCCCCCGGCCGCCCCGCCCGCCGCCTCGGCCGCGCCGCCGGTCAAGGAGTCGACCCTGGCCGACTCGCCGGTCGTCATCCGCGAGAAGATCCACCAGGCCAAGCCGATGAACGTGGAGGAGGCGATCTACGAGATGGAATTGGTCGGCCACCCGTTCTTCTTGTTCGTGGACTCCGAGTCCGGCCTGCCCTCGGTCCTCTACCACCGCCACGGCTGGACCTACGGCGTCCTGCGCCTGGAAACTTCCTAGACCAGCGCGCCAGGCCGCCCAGGCCGTCCGGCCCGGGCCGGCCGCCCAGTCCGGCCGGCCGGCCCGACCAAGCCATAATGAACGGGTGCGAAGACTGTTCCTGGCCTGGCCGGTGGCGGCGGCGGTCGGACTGGTAGCCTGCGGGCAGGCCGGGGCGCCGCCCGCGGCCCCGGCTGTGACCACCCAACCGGCCAGCGCCTCGCGGAGGCCGCCGCCGACGCCCCCGCCGCCGACGCCTTCGCCGTCGCAATCCCCGGCCGAGGCCGCCTTGGCCGCCATGACCCTGGAGCAGAAGGCCGGCCAGTTGGTCATGGCGCCGCTATTGGCCGATGCCGACGCGGCGGCGTTCGCCGCCCAGGCCGCCGAGCGCCAGGTCGGCGCGGTGCTGCTGCTCGGCAACGGTTGGGACTCGGCCGCCAAGGTGGAGGCGGCGGCCGCCGCGGTCGACCAGGCCGCGCCCGGCCCGGTCCGGCTCTGGATCGCCGCCGACCAAGAGGGCGGCCAGGTGCAGCGCTTGACCGGGACCGGCTTCGAGACCATCCCGGACGGCGTCGAACAAGGTCGGATGACGCCGGAGGCGCTGACCGCCGCGGCCACCGTCTGGGGCCGGCAGCTGGCGGCCGCCGGGGTCAATCTGAACCTGGCGCCGGTGGTGGACACGGTCGACCCGGCCAGCCGCGCGGCCAACGCGCCGATCGGCGCCCTCGACCGCGACTACGGCTTGGACGCGGCCGGGAACGCCGAGCACGCCAAGGCCTTCGTGGCCGGGATGGCGGCCGGCGGGGTCGGCGCCGCGATCAAACACTTCCCCGGGCTCGGCCAGGTGACCGGGAACACCGATTTCACCAGCAAGGGGATCGAGGACGGCGTGACCGGCCCGGATTCCGAGTCGGTCGAGGCCTTCAAAGCCGCCATCGCGGCCGAGCCGGCCATGGTGATGGTCTCGCTGGCCACCTACAGCCGGATCGACCCGTCCGCCCCGGCCGCCTTTTCCCCGGCCGTCGTCAACGACCTCCTGCGCGGGCGGCTGGGCTGGCGGGGCGTGGTGGTCTCGGACTCGCTGACGGCGGCGGCGGTCGGGCACGTGCCGCTCGACCAGCGGGTGGTGGCGTTCGTCCAGGCGGGCGGCGACTTGGCCTGCTTCGGCTCGTCCGATGACGCCTGGTCGGCTTTGGACGCCCTGGTCGCCAAGGCTTCGGCGGACCAGGCCTTCGCCGAGTTGGTGGACCAGGCCGCCGGGCGGGTGCTGGCCGCCAAGACCCGGGCGGGCCTGGTCTGATGCGCCTGGTGGCGGCCCGCTGCGCGGCGGACTACTCGGGGCGGCTGGGCGCCCATCTCGACCCGGCCCGGCGGCTGATCATGCTCAAGGGCGACGGCTCGGTCCTGATCCACGCCGACGGCGGCTCCTACAAGCCGCTGAACTGGATGAGCCCGCCCTGCCGACTGGTCGAGTCGGCCCCCACCCCGGCCGAGGCCGAGGCGGGCGTGACGAAGGTCTGGCAGGTCAGCCATCTGAAGACGGACGACCGGCTGCGCATCCAGATCCACGAGGTCTTCCACGATCTCGAGGTCGAACTGGGCGGCGAGCCCGGTCTGGTCAAAGACGGCGTCGAGGCCCATCTCCAAGCCCTGCTGGCGGAGCAGGTCGAACTGGTCGGGCCGGGCCTGAGGCTGATCCGGCGCGAGTACGCCACCGCCATCGGCCCGGTCGATCTGCTGCTGCGCGACCCAGCCGGGGGCACTGTGGCCGTGGAAGTCAAGCGGCGCGGAGAGATCGATGGAGTAGAACAACTTACCCGTTATGTGGAATTACTCAAACGCGACCCGGCCCTGGCGCCCGTCCGAGGCGTCCTGGCGGCGCAGGCGATCAAGCCCCAGGCGGAGGTATTGGCCCAGGACAGGGGCTTGGGCTGCCTGCTGCTGGACTACGACGCGATGCGCGGCCTGGACGACCGGTCGAGCCGGTTGTTCTGAGTTTGGAGATCCCCTCCCCGCCGCCCCGCCGGATGGGGCATCCTGTAAGGGTTACGCCCCAGCGAAAAAACGTCGCTCAGGAGAGGCCGGTGTCCGTAGTTTTACCCGAGAGTCGGTATCGCGGCTCGCACATCACTTATGTGTTCTGCCCCATTGAGATTTGGGACGACGATCCGGCCGACCCCTCGCTCGGGAGCTTGACGATCGCCGCCTTCGAGGACGTCGAATTGCCGCTGATCGAGGAGGTCGACGCCTGGGAGGCGGTCGAGGACCTCGAGGCCGAGGCGGCCGCCGCCCGCGGCGTTCCGCCCTGGGGCGCCGCCAAGGAGGGCGCCCAGGCGGGCATCTCCAGGCCCGCCACCGTCTCGGGGGTGGCGGTGCTGCTGCTGGTCCTGGCGATGCTGCACGGGCTGGGCGCGCTCGGGTCGCTGTCCTGGGGGCTGCGGGAGCGCGGCATCGGCGCGGCGGTCGTGGCCGGGCTGCTGGCCCTGACGGTCGGCGTGGCGGAGGTCGTCTGCGCCGTCCAGATGACCCGCGGCCGAGCCTGGGCGCGCGTCGCCGCCGCCGGGCTGGGCCTGCTGGTGCTGGTCTGGCTGACGATGGCGCCGTGGTCGCCGGGCGCCCTGACGGTCGTGGTGTTCGCCGCCTGGCTGGCGATCGGCGCGCTCTTGGCCCACCCGCTGACCTCGCGCTTCCTGTCCGCCGACTGAACCAGCTTTACTATGTCTTGATGCGAAGGGGTTCGCGCCGGGCGCGACGGGCGGCCGAGCCGCGCCCGCTCGACCTGGCGCGGGCGCGCGGCGGCCAGCCGGTTCGGGTGCGGACGGCGGACGGCCGCGAGTACTTCGTCACCCCCGCCTCGCCCAGCCCCCGCGGCTATGTCTGCCCCGGCTGCGCCAGCGCCGTCCGGCCGGGCCAGACCCAGGTCGCGGCCTGGGAGGCCGATTCCCTCCTGGGCGGCGCGGCGGCCCTGGAGATGCGCCGCCACTGGCATCTGGCCTGCTGGCGCGCCTTCGCCGCCTGACCGCCTGACCGCCTGACGCCCGGCCGTTCGCCAAGCCGCCGACCGACCACCCCCAGCCCGCAGGATCAACTCAGCAGCTCGCGCAGCCCCGCCACCGCCGGGGCCAATTGCCGCTGCCGGGTGAAGCGCCGCCCGAACTCGCGGGCGGCGGCGGTCTGGTCCCCGGTCAGGTCGCGGACCAGGGCGGCCGCCCGCCCGAAGGCGGCCGCCGACTCGTCGGCGGTCAAGGCCGCCACCGGAACCCACAGCGGATACCCCTCCAGCACCCGCGAGGCCCCCGCCTCGGGCGGGTGGATCGAGACGACCGGCTTGCCGGTGGCGACGTACTCGTAGACCTTGCCGGAGGTCACGTGGCGGCCGGCCTTGATCGGCAGGACGAGGGCGTCCAGGGCGGCGTAGAACGAGCCGACGGCGGTCTTGCCGACCGGTCCGACGTATTCGACGCCGGCCTCGGCCGCCCCCAGGACGGCCGCCGCCACCGGGTCTTTGGCCAGGTCCGGCGGCCCGCCGAAGTAGCCAAGGTAGCCGCCCAGCCTAAGGACGGCATCGGGCGGGAGCAGGCCGCGCCGCTTGGCCGCCCGCCACCCCTCGACCACCTCCGGCATCGGCGCGTTGGCGGACATGGTGCCGAGGTAGCCAAAGGTGAGCGGCCGCCCGTCGGAGCCGGAGCCGGAGCTGGGGCCGGGGCTGGGAACCGCGGCGGCGGCATCGTCCAAGGCGAGCAACTCCGGGTCCCAACCGTTCGGCACCAGCCGGAAGCGTTCGGCGGCGGCCGGGTAACGCTCGGCGTGCCAGTCCAAGATGTCCTGGTTGATGAACCAGGCCTGGGCGGCCGAGCCCATCAGCCGCCGCTCCCAGCGGGCCGGGCGCGAGCGGTCGGAGTGCTGCTGGCGGCCGTTGAAGACGTTCAACAGCCAGGCGTCGCGGTAGTCGATCACATACGGCAGGCCGTGCGCGCGGTGCAGGTGGTGGGCGGCGGCGAAGGCGACGTGCGGGTTGCCGGTGGCCAGCGCCAGGTCGATCGGCTGGCGGCGGTGCAACTGGTCGAGAGCGGCGCGCAGGGTGGCCAGCCAGGTGGCGTAGCCGACCTCGGGGAAGATCGCCCGCTCGTAGGCGACCCGCGATTTCTGCCAGGCGGCCGGCCAGATCCGCCGCCGCCGGGGCCAGGTCGAGCGGTCCTGGTTTCGCAGGGGCCAGTCGAAGGGCGTGCGCAGAACCTGGACACGGGGGTCGACGCGGGCCTCGAGCGACTCGTCGGCCCCCGTGACCTCGGTGAAGACCCGCCGCTCGACGGTCACCACGGTCACCCGCCAGCCCGCGGCGGCCAGGGCGTTGGCGGTGGCCAGTTGGCGGTAGGCGCCCCCGGCGCGGGACGGCGGGAAGGCCCAGGCGATGTAGGCGACGTGCGGCCTCGGCGGCATTTGGCGGTGCATCCTTTACGCTGAAGAGTCCATTCATCGTAGTCGAAGGGTGTCCGATGCCGTCATCGCCGGTCCGCCGGGCATGGTCAGTCGTGGCCCGGCGCCGCGACCGCCTGCCGGCGTGGGCGGACCGGGCGGCCGAGCGGTTGAAGTGGTCCGCCCGCCGCCCGCCGGAGGGCCTGGAGTTGGCGCCGCCCGCCGAAGGGCCGGAGCCGCGCCTGCTGATCGGGCCGACCAACTTCGCCGGCCAGGGCCGGGCTTGGGCCGACGCCTGGACCCGCCACGGTCCCGGCGCGGGGGTCAACTGGGCCTTCAGCGCCGACCCGAGCTTCGGCTACCAGGCCGATTATGCCCAGCCGATCAGCCTCAACGCCGCCTCGGCGGCCTTCCAGGCGGCCCAGTTCGAGCGGGTGGCGGCTGGCTTCCAGGCGGTTGTGATCGAGTCCGGGCGGCCGTTGTTCGGCCGATTGTTCGGCTTTTCGGCGGCCCGCGAGGCCCTGGCGCTGCGGCGGGCCGGGCTGGCCGTGGCGGGGTTGTGGCACGGCTCGGACATCCGCCTGCCCTCCGAGCACGCCGCCGTCCACCGCCTCAGCCCCTACGCCCTGCCCGCCCTGCGCGCCCGGGCGGCCGAGTGGGAGGCCGCCGCCCGCCGCAACCGCCGCGCCTGGCGGTCCCTCGGCCTGCCGCAGCTGGTCTCCACCCCCGACCTGCTAGACCAGGTCCCCGGCGCCGACTGGTGCCCGGTGGTGGTCGCCCCGGCGGTCCTCGCGGCCGGGCGGGCGGCCGCGCCCGTGTTGACCCGGGAGCGCCCGCGCGTCGTCCACGTCCCGTCCAACCCGCTGCTCAAGGGCACGGACCTGATCGAGGAGGCGCTGCGCCGCCTGGCCGGGGCGGGCCGGATCGAGTACGTCAGCGCCGAGGGCCTGACCGCCGCCGAGGTCCTGGCCCTGTACGCCGGGGCCGACGTGGTGGCCGACCAGTTCCGGTTGGGCATTTACGGCGTCGCGGCGGCCGAGGCGATGGCTTTGGGGCGTTTGGTGGTGTCCGATGTCGACCAGTCGGTCCGCGACGCCGTCCAGCGCCGCGCTGGGCGCCCTTTGCCGATCTGGCAACTGGCGGCCGAGGACCTGGCCGGCGGCCTCGAGGCGGTCTTGGCCGACCGCCCCCGCTTTCAGGCCCTGGCCGCCGAGGGTCCGGCCTTCGCCGCCGCCGTCCACTCCGGCGCCCGCTCCCGCCAAGCCCTCGCCGCCGCCCTGGGGCAATAGGTTCAAGTGCCGCGCAGGAGCGCGGCCGGATTGCGACCAGCAGCCCAAGCCGCAGGCACAGCAGAAGCCAGAACCGCCATGCGGAGCCTCGGGAACTTCGGTCTGGATAGTCCCTTGCAAGTGGGGGGGCGGGGTATTTTAGTTGCGGAGCGATGGAGATCGCCCACATAGCTGATAGTTGACGGTGGTGCTGGGCACAGCGGCCCGGCAGGCGCGGCGTCATCGCGCGTATAGTCGCTCGCGTGGTCCAAGGCGCGCGGCCGGATCGTTTGGCAACCGTCGCCGACCAGTCAGTTGGCCACTCGCCCTATAACCGAAAGGATGTCAAATGAGACTTTTCGGCAGAAGTGCGATAAGTCGCAAAGTGACTCTGTTAGCCTGCGGCTCGGCGCTGTTGGGAGTTGGCGTGTTCTGCACGGCAAAATCAGTGTCGGCCGGGCAGACGCCACTCCAACCCGAAGACAAGTGGTTCCACAGCGACCAAACCACGGACTACTACGACTATTTCCCCTCGGCTGCCAGCCAGCGGACTTGGCAGCAGGGCGGGGCGACCGAGGAACGTCTGCAGGACATAGCGATCCCGGCGCCCGTGCTCAAGACCATATCCACACGTGGCCTGGCAGAGACAGTCCTGAATTACCCAATGCAAATCGACCTCTGGATGTACGACACCCCGGCGATGGCCATCCGGGCTGTGAGCGAGCAGTTCAACGGCATTGGCGCCCTCGCGTCAAGAAAGGACGCGCCGGCGACGCTGTTGGCGATCTACGAGGACGTGAGCGTCGCGCAAGTTGTAGAAGCCAGCGACAGCCCCATGATCGAGTTCACGACACTCCAATACCTCTTAGCCGATGACGGAATCCTTGATCGTCTCGGCTCCGATGGGAGGCGCGAATTGATACAGACCGCCCTTGCCCGGTACCGGGAAATCGCCGCCGACGACCACCTGGCGGAGCAGGTGCCCGTTGACGCGACACTATGGCTGATTGCCCGCGCCGCCGCCGTGGAGTTCCCGGAGTCCAGCGAGGTTGTCAAAGCTCATCCAGCGCTGGCGGATTACCTCAAGACGGGTCAACTGGTGGCCGACGATGACGAGATCAAGGCGATCGAACAGAAGCTCGCGCAACTACTGGAGGGGAACGGCTATGGCAAATTCCTGCAAGACTCGTAGGATCCTCAGCGGAGGTTGGCTCGCTGGTGCCGCATTCCTGGCGTGCCTCACGCTTGGCCTGGTGTCGGGGTGCTCGTCATTGCCCGACGACGGCTCTCGCTACACGGCCAGTTCGGTCAAAACGCCGAAGGGTTCCACGGTCGCGACACTGGTTCTCAAGTCGGGTATGGATCTCACGTCCTCTCAGCGGACCCAATACAACAACGAGGTCAAGAAGGCGTACCCCAGCGCAACCAGAATTGCTGAGCCGACTAGGAAGTACAACTGTCACAGTTACGCCTGGCATAGCCAATCAACGAGCAACGGTCACTGGATGGTGGATCCACGGAAGTACTGGACGGACGGGAGCTACACGCTGAAGGCAACGAGCGCTTACACCAACACGATGCCTGCTGCCGGTAAAATCCCTGGTTACAAGGTGGTCTATTACCATCCAACAGATGGGTACCACCACTCAGCCGTGGTCTACTCGTCGACTCTGCTCACGTCGAAGTGGGGGCAAGGCGGACTCTATCGACACAAGCCTGCAGAATCTCCGTATGTAGGCACCACGGTCCTCTCCTACTACAAGAAGACCTAGTTCGAGCGAGACGAGACTACAGGCCATATCGAACTAGCGCTGCGCCGCCTGGCCGGCGCGGGCCGGATCGAGTACGTCAGCGCCGAGGGCCTGACCGCCGCCGAGGTCCTGGCCCTGTACGCCGGGGCCGACGTGGTGGCCGACCAGTTCAGGTTGGGCATTTACGGCGTGGCGGCGGCCGAGGCGATGGCCTTGGGCCGTTTGGTGGTGTCCGATGTCGACCAGTCGGTCCGCGACGCCGTCCAGCGCCGCGCCGGGCGCCCTTTGCCGATCTGGCAACTGGCGGCCGAGGACCTGGCCGACGGCCTCGAGGCGATCTTGGCCGACCGGGCGCCCTTTCAGGCCTTGGCGGCCGAGGGTCCGGCCTTCGCCGCCGCCGTCCACTCCGGCGCCCGCTCCCGCCAAGCCCTCGCCGCCGCCCTGGGCTGCGGCTGACCAACCAGCCCCGTCCGCCCGGCGCGGGGCGGCCGGCTGACGCCGAGCTAGGAGCCGCCGGGGCCGGCGGCGTGGTGGGCGAGCAGAGTCTCGGGATCGAGGGCGCGCAGGCCCGGCACGCGGCCAAAATCGGGGTCGGTGGTGATGATCGCGTCGGCGCCGGCGCGAAAGGCGCTGGCGGCGTGGACCGCGTCGCGGCCGCGGGCGACGGCCTGCCGCGTGAGTTCGAGCGCCGACTCGAGCACCGGCTCGTCCAAGGCCACCAGCTTGACCAGGCCGCGCAGGCTCCGGCCCTGCGCCACCGCCAATTCCGGATCACCGGTCATCCTGAGACGGTGGAAGACGAACTCCTGGATCAACTCCACCGACGCGGTGAATCCGGCGGAACGGCGCGCGGCCAGTTCCAGCACGGCCCGGCAGGCGTCCCGCCGGGGGTGGGGGCCGCCCTGGGCGAGCAGCGGCACAGACGTGTCGAGCGCGTAGAGCGGCAGGGTCATGGCCCGGAGCCGCCTGCAGCGCCCAGGGTCAGGTCCTTTACCCGGCGCCATTCCTCGGCCGTCATGACCGCTTCTGGCGCGGCTTCCGAGAGCGCGATGAACTGCTCGAACGCCCGCTGGCCGGCGCTGGCGCCGGCGCGTTGGTCGACAGCTTCGCGGATTATCGAGCCGACCGACCGCGACTCCGCCGCGGCGGCGGACTGGAGGGCGCGGTACTGCTCCTGGGAGAACAAGACCTGGACCCGCCGGTCGAGCAGACGCATGCACAC
>JAIROU010000431.1 GCA_031257375.1 Bifidobacteriaceae bacterium | reverse complement strand
TTTGAACATATTGGACGCCGCCGGGCTGGCGGAGTCTCTAAACGCCTGTGGAGGAAGCGCAAGTCGCCAGACGCCTGGCGCGGCAACCAGCGAAGCAGGAACCCGCCGAACGCTGGTTTACGCCAGCGCGTAGGAATCCCCGTCCTTCAGGACGGGGAGGAAGTCAAAGGGCTTGACATCGTAGAAGTCGCAGCCCAAGAAACTCGCGTAGAAGTCGCAGCCCAAGAAACTCGCCCCCGCAAAACCCGTGTCATGCCAGTGGGTGTCCTCCATCTCGCAAGACACGAACCGCGCCCCGGCGAAATCGCAGTTGAGCAGCGTGGCGCCTTTGAACGAGCAGCGCCAAAACTCGGCCGATGAAAACTCGGCCAAATCCAGGCTGATCAGTCGGCCCCGTCTGGCGCGCTCGGCCAAAACATCTTTGAGCAGCGCAGACAGCGCTTCGGCGTCGAGCGAGACGAGAAAGTCGAGCATTTGGGGACTTGCCCCAATGCTCAAATCCACGGCCATGATCGGCTCCTTTCAAGTTGGATTCGGAGGTTTGCGGCGCAAACCATGATGAGAATGCTGGATTGGCGTTTCATTCCATCTCCTGGTAAACCCGAATCGTCTCGCGAATGGCGAGACAAGTCATCACCAGGCCGTCAGACAGGCGTTCACGCGCCAAAGGTATCTGGCCGAGCATGGTGTGCCGGCTCAACCATTCAGCCGCGTCTTCGGCGCGATTGCCGGCGAACGCCGCCTGGTTGAACAGATGGTTGGCGCGTGTTTCGTCAAGCATCCCCGCGTCAACTTTGTTTTGCAAACGCTCGCCGACATCGCGCAGGAATTGGCATCGGTCGTAAAACGGCCTGCTCCAGACTTGGGGCGCTTTTTCCACCCAACGCTCGAAATCCTCAAGCAGGTCGTCGCGCGCGATGAAAAAATCGAGCATGTCGTGCAAATGGTTGAAAACAAGGTCTTGAACCATATCGCCGCGAACGCAAAGCGCCCAAGGCCAGGTGACAACCTCCCAAGACCGGCTCTTGGTCCCCGGCTCGGCCATCACCAAGTGGCGGTAAACGCCGTCGTCGCGCGCGACGGTCAACGTGTGCTCCTGAGTCAGCGAGCGGAAGACTTCTGAAAGCCGCTGAATTCTCGGCGCCGCGGCCCTCTCGCTCGCCAAAAACTCGGCGTAGGCGTCGAACATGGCTGATTCCCCCCCTCAGAGCGCTAAAGCATCGCCAGCACGTCGTCGGCGTCGGTGACCAATTTCGCCGCGCCGCTTTGGATCAACTGGTGGCAGCCGATCGAGGCGGCCGATGTGACCGGGCCGGGCGCCGCGCCAACTGGGCGGCCGAGCCTGTGGGCGTGGGCGGCGGTGTTGAGCGATTTGGAGCAAACTGCGGCCTCCACCACCACGGCGGCCTGGCCGAGCGCGGCGATCAGCCGATTGCGGGTCAGAAACCGGTCGCGGGCGGGCGGCGTGCCCGGCGGGTGCTCGGAGACCAGCCAGCCGCGCCGGGCGATCTCGCGAAGCAGATTCTCATTGGCCGGAGGATAGAACTGGTCCAAGCCGCAGGCCATCACCGCCACGGTCAGACCTTTGTTCAAAGCGGCCCGATGCGCCGCCGCGTCAATGCCGTAAGCCCCGCCCGAGATGATCGTGAAACCGCTCGCGGCCAGATTGGCGGCCATGAGGCTCGCCAAGTGCTCCCCATAGGCGGTGGCGGCGCGCGCGCCGACAATCGAGACGGCCTTGGCCAAAGCGGCCCGGAACGCGGCCGGGTCGGTGTTGCTTGACGAGACGTATAGCGACTCGGGGGCGTGCGGGCCGAGATCGTCGAGCGCCGCCGGCCAGCCCGGATCGCCGGGCCGCAGCACCCACTGGGATGTTTTGTCTGACATTGCTCTTGCTCCTTTGCTTGACAAGGGTGGCCATGTTCACCCGAGGTCGGGGCCACATGGATTGCTATCGGCCTCCCGCTTGGATCGTGGCGAGCCTCCAGGTTGGCCGGGTTATGTTCTTGGGCGATGTAGAACGCCCGCCAGGCTTCGACCAAGGCTGTCCAACACAACCCCGCTCCGCGGCATGCCTGGTGGGCCAGACGGTGGCTGGCGCCGCTCAGCGCCACCGATGCGACAGCCGCCCGCCAGCAAGCTGCGCGACCTTCTCATAACACGGTCCCACTCATGTGTTGATAACGAACGGCTGCCCGGCAAGAGGCGATAGGCTGTCTCAATCTGGATACCCTTGGTACAGGGCAAAACAAAAACTGGCGCCTTGGCCCCCACCTGGCGGAAGGGGCTTGCGGCGCAAATCGTGGTCAAGGTCATACGTTGTAACATGTGCGTCAGCAAGACCGCTTTCGCCTAGATCGAAAGGATTTGAGCTCATGGCCAGCACCGCGCAGTTCGCCCCCCGCCCGATCCGCGCGGTTGTGAAACTAGGTTTGACCGCGGTTGCCTTGACGGCACTGACAGTTTCGGCCGGTTGCGCCGATCCAGAGCCGCGGGTCGATCTCCCAGGCGCAACCGTCGCGCCAGGAACGCGACCGCCGACCGTTTTGCTGGAACCGTCCGCAGCCGAAATCTTCAAACACGACGAGCCCGGCTCGTTCGACGCGGACGCCGCCGAAGCCCTTGGGCTGGCGGCGAAAGGCGCCCCGAACGACTTGTACGGGGCGGTTTGGGTGATGTACCGACAGATTCTGTCGGATTTCCTGAACGACGCGCTCGACCTGCCCGCCCAGGACGCCCGCTTCGCCGAGAGCCAACTCGGCTTCGAGCCCCAGAGCGCCGATGAGGCGTCTTTTCACCAGAGGCACTCGCCGCTTGGGCTGGATTTCGTCTACCTGCGAAACAACACCCACGTTGAGCGGCTGAGCGCGGAAGACCTGGCGGTCTTCCTAAACAAGATGTCAGACGACGGTTTCCGATCTGACCCGGCGCTGCGAGAAATCGTCGAGCGCACCTATATCCGGGTGGGCCGGATAATCGACGACGACGCGGTCGACGGCAGCGGCTACGACCTGACGGGGGCGCGGAATTGCGACAACGACGCGATCGCTTTCGAGATCTCTTACCTGGTCCGATACGACCAAGACGGAAACTACGTGGACAAACAGGCCCACATCGCCCAAGACCGTTTCGCCCGGGAGCTCATCGAACCGATGGCCTCGGATCTGACAGCGCGGCTGGGCCACTCTGTGGCGGTGTTCATGGGCTGAGGCGCTGCGCGTCGCTTTGACGGAGAGTTTTGCTTCGTGCTAGACTCTTCTCATTGCTCTGTTATGTCGGCAACAGCCGACGGGAATATTCCATGGAAGGCTCCCGGTACCGGGGGCCTTCGTCTTTTCAACCCCCTTGGCCGGCTTGGTCGGCGTCGAGGCCGGGTTCGGGCGCGGAACCCGCGGCCGCCGCCTCGGCCGAGCGCCTCGCCAAGTCGCTGGGCGTCCGCCAGGTGACCGGCAGGTCGGACGCCTCGATTCGCCGGCGCAGCGCCCAGGCCCGCTCGAAAATGCCATCCATCGAAAACCAACTCCAATCTAAAGTGGGCTAGCGCGGCATCCAGCCGGTCAAAGTCGCGTGGGTGAACCAGCGCAAGGTGTTGTTCCACGGCCCGCCGTTCCGGTTGGTGCAGGTTTGCAACGTCAACACCCGGTTGGAGCCGTCGACCACCTCGTCGGCCGGCGGCGGCGAGACGCCCCAATCACCGGGCGACGGGGCCAACGGCGAAGTGTCCGACGGCTCGGTGTAGTGGTGCGACGTGTCATCGCTCACCTGGTACCGCAAGCGGGCCAGCGGCGTGGTGATGAGGATCACATCGCCCGCCTTCAACTCGGGCACCAGCAGGAACGAGTTGCCGCGCGAGCGGCGGTGGCCGGCCAGGGCGAAATTGCCGACCTCGCCCGGACCCTGGGTTTTCGTGTAGTGGGAGGCGAACGCCTGGTCGAGCACCGGGTCGCGGCTGCCGGCGCCGGCCGATCCCTCGGCTATCGGCATCCGGTTCAGAATCTTGGTGCCGAAAATCGGGTCGTCCAAGCCCTCCCAAACTGGGATCTCCAGCACCCCCCAAGCCTTCCAAGACCCAGGCCGGTACAACGCCTGGTACTCGTCCGCGTGGGCGGCGACCAGCGCGTCGTAGGCCAGGAAATCGGTGCTCCACCCGTCTGACGGGTCGGTTGGATCGGCCGGGTCGGCCAGGTCGATCGCGGGCCGCTCGCCCGGCGGGTCGATCTGGTCGGCGATCTGGGCGGCTTTGTCCGCCGCCACCAGGCCTTGAATTTGCAAATCCCACAACGCCCAGCCAACCGCCGCCAAACCCGCCGCCACCGCGCCGACGACGACGGCGCGCCGCCGGCTCACGACCGCCCCGGCGCGTAGATGTCCAACAGACGGCGGGCGGCGTCGGTCGACGGGGTGACCCCGGCCAGCACCAAGGCCCTCGCCGGAGTCGCGTCCGGCGGGGCGCCCCGCCTGACCATCCGCGCCGCGGCCCGCCAGATGTGGTCCAAGCCGCGCACGATGTCGCCGATCGGCAACCCGGTCGAGGCCTCGTTGATCGGCTGGCCGTCGATCAGCATCACCTCCAGGCGAAACAGCGCCTGGCGGTTGACGGGCGGCTTCGCCTTGGTCGCCGGGGCCAGCCGCCAAGTCGGCAAAGTGGTGGCCAGCAGCTCAAGCAGTTTTTGGCGCACCGCCTCCGGGTCGCCGTCCAGGCTCACCCGGTCGCGCTCCACGCGGCGCTTGACCATGGTGATGAACCGGCTCAAACCGATCTGGAACTCGAACATCTGCTCGACCAGGGGGAAGACCGCCCGCATGGCGCTTAGGGCGATGTCGGGCGGGTCGGACATCTGGTCGCACAGGTCGTCAAACGGGTCGCAGGCGGTCTTCTCGACGCCGACGGCCAGGGCCGTCTTGGCCGCGCCGGACTTGTGGCGCCGGATCTGGTCGATGGCGTAACCGGAAATCCGCTGGTAGGCCAACCCGACGATTTGGTGGTCGGGCTTGCCCTCGAACATCTCGGGATGCTCCAACGCCCGCTTCCAGACATAGAGAGTGGCCTCTTGGACCACATCGTCGGCGGTGATGCCGTGAATGCTGGTCGGCACCAACTGGCGGGCGTTGGCCAAAAACTTGCCGTAGACGCCGCGATCCGCCAACAGGGCCGCGACATGATCGCTCAGGGCGCTCATGGCGCGTCCGACTCGCCGATAGATCGTTCGACCCATCGGGAAACCGCCGGCGGGACGGTGACCGTGTTGGTCAAGAGCTCGACGGCGGTGTCCGGGTCGAATTGGACGTGGGGGCCGATCGCGCCGGTCGAGGCGTGGAACGCGATGTAATCTGGCCGGTCGTCGGTTAGTTGATGATCCATTGCAAGTCGCCTTCGGGGTTGGTGAGAGAGGGGTGATGGCGGCGCTCGGGTCTCACAAGGGGGTGAAAATCTCCCTCGCCGTGATCTCAAGCCGATGGTCTCGGGCGTCCGGTTTGGCGTTGATCTCGCCGTGGATGTGGACCAGCGAGCCTTTGGCCAACGACGCGGCCAGCTCGCCCAGACGGTGCCAGGCCGTCACCCGGTAGAACGTGGTGGCCGAGGCGGCGGGATGGGACCGCGCGTGATCGGCCACCTGGAAGTTGGCGACCACGCGCTCGGCCCCGTCGCGCTCGAAAGTCCTGACCTTCGGATCGGTGGCCACGTTGCCCGTTAAGAAGATGTGCGCCATGCGGGTTCAACGAAGGGGGCGAGAACAATAAAACCAACGGCTCCGACCTGCTGTTTCACCCAGGCCGGGGCAGCCGGTGGATGTCAGGCGGGGTCGCGGGGGGCCGCCGACCTGACCACCCCTTGCGGCTTGGTCTGATCGCGGAAGGTGTTCTTGGCCAACTCGAACGCGAAGTCGATCTCGGCGCCGGGGGGCAGCGCGGCCAGGTCGTCGCGCTCGAAAGCCGAGTTCCACCAGACCAAGCCCAAACCCCAAGGCAGGGTGATCCTGGTGTGCTTGCCGTCCGACATCGACATCAAGCGGATGTCGGCTCGTCTAGACCTGGCCAAATGGACCGGCCTGGGCCAGCCATGGCCGAACGGACCCCGCGGCTCGATCATGTCGACCAGATCGAGCAACTGGCCGTCGCCGGGCCGGGCCGCGTCGGCCAAAGGGTGGTCGCCGAACACCAGGCCGGCGCTCCAAGCCTGGTCGGGCGAGGGCCGGCCCGCCTGGGCGGCGAGATGAGCCGCCCCAAGCCCCTCGGCCAAGGCTGCGGCGGCGGCCTCGCAGCCCGCGAACACCCCGCAGGCCTGGGCGTGGCCCGCCGCCCTGACCCCATCCAAGCCGGCGGCGATCGCCAGCAAGTCGACGCCCGCGACACCGGCCCGGCCAGAGCCGGCCAAACCCCCGCCCCCAGTCCGGCGCAGCACCGCCACCGGGCCGACTTGCCTCTCGGCCAGCGCCCCGGCGATCAAGCCGAGCATCCCCGGAACCTCGTCCACCAGGTAGACGTATGGCGCCAGCGGCTGGTCGGCGGCTTTCAGCAACGCCGCGACCACGGCCCCGGAGCGCTCTTTGCGGGCGGTGTTGTTCTCGTCCAGCAAGACGCGGAACTGTTGGCGGGCCTGCGGGTCGGGGTGCAAGACGGCCTGCCACGGCAATGCCGCCGGGCAAGCCTCGGTGCGCCTGACCGCGTTCAGCATCGGCGCCAGGCTGAACGCCACGCCGGCCGAGTCCAACGGGCCGCAGCCTTTGGCGGCGAACTCGGCCAGTTCGGCGAACCCGGTCAGCACCTGGGTCAGGAGGGGGTGGGCGCGCGCGGCCCGCAACCCGGCCATGACCGGCGAGCCGGCGGCGCCCAAAACCGCCAAGTCGACCAGGCCGTCGCGGACCAAGACGCGGGACTCGTGCAGCAGCGGCATGACATCGGAGATGGCCCCGACAGCCGCCAACGGCCGCAGACGGCCCACCGCCCACGGGTCGGCGCCAAGAGCCTCGGCCAAAGCGATGACGACCTTGAACGCCACTTGAGCCCCGCAGATGGCGGGGTCGGGGTAGGTCTCGCCGATCCCGCACGGGTCCACCACGGCCAACGCCAGGTCGCGGGCGGTCAGGCCGGCCGCCGTCCGAACGCCGTCCTCCTGGTGGTGGTCGGTGACGACCACCTGCCAGCCGAGGTTCACCAGCGCCTCGATCCCGTCGGCCGAGTTGACGCCCGCGTCGGTGGTCAAGACGATGCCCCGGTGGTCTCGGTGGGTCTCGTCCAAATGCCTGGCGCGGGCGGGCGTGATGTCGTGGCCCCAGCGGTAGTCACCGAAATCCAAGTGGACGCTCAAGCCGAGCTCGGCCAGCCCGGCGAACGCGATCAGGCCGGAAGTCAGGCCGTCGGCGTCGAAGTCGGGCATCACCACGACCGGGATGCCGTCGCGGCGGGCGCGGGCGAGCGCGCCCACCACGTCGGGCAGACCTTGCAGGACGGCGGCGGCCGGCCGGTCGATCTCGGCCAGGCGGTCCTCGGTCCAACCGAGGCGCTCGAACAAAATGCTGTGCAGCGGCGTGATCAGACGCATGGCGGCGGCCAACCTTTCTTCAGAACAATGTCGCGGTTCGGTCTACAACGAGCGGCCCGCCGAGACGGCCCGGCGCGGCCGGCGGCTTGGGCGGGGCCGGGGCGCCGGGCGGCTCGTTGCGCCACAACTCCCAGGCGGCGACCACCAACAGCTTGTAGGCCGCCGGGTCGAGATGGTCGATCAACGTGGCCCGCAAACAGCTTGGGTCGGCCTCGGCCAGCCACACCAGGTCGCGCTCGTCGACCAGCACCGGCTGAGTCGAGTCCAACCTGGTGGTCAGCCGCGCCGCCGCCTCGAACCCGTCGAAAAGCTCCGCCCCGGCCTGCGCCAGCGCGCTGAGCGCGCGCGGGTGGTGCTGAACCGGGCGCAAACCGGCGGCTTGGCGCTGGCCGGCCGTTAGGGGCGAGACTTGGCGCAACCAGGCCGTCGCCACGCGCTTGGCCCCAGGCGTGCCCGGCTTGACCAGAAACACCCGCGAATAGCGGCCCAGCAACTCGGCCCGGCCGTCCGCGGCGTCCATGGCGTCGGCCACCGAGGCGGCGTCGACGGCATACGGGTGGAGGTTGGTGCCGGCCGAGCCGGCCACCACCACCCGCGCGCACTGCCGCGCCAGGTGGGCCAGCGATTCGGGGTCCTGGGCGGCGAGCAACTCGGCCAGGCGGGCGTCCAGCCAGGCCTCGTCCAACGGCTCGTCGAACGGCAGCACGAGATCGGCCCTCGGCTCGGGGCCGGACTCCAAATAGTGGGCCATCGACTCGGCCAGCAGTTGGTCGACCAGGCCGGGGTTGGCCAAAGACTTGGCCGGCGTCGGGCCTTTGAACGCGGCCAGCGACCCGCCGCCCGCGCTCAGCATCCGGCCCGGCCTGCCTGAGTCGTCGGCCAGCTCAAGGCGGTTGTTCGAGTCTTTCGACACCAACCACAGCGGCTCCAGCTCGATGGCGATGCCGATCCGGGCCGACTCGGCGGCGACGATCTGCCCCAGCCGCTGGCGCAAAGCGCCGTCGGCCACCACGTAAAGGCCGTCGGTGTTGGTCGAGACGACCTGGGCGCCCGCGAAGGCCTGGGCCTGGGCGACGCGCCAAATCTCGATCTGGCCGATGATCCGCATCGACAAGATCGCGTTGTTGGCGCGAATCTTGGTGTCGCGCTCCATGTCGGCCGCCCCCGATGCCGAGTTGAGCACCAGCTTGTTGCCAGCCCGCAGGATCGAGGCGCGAACGCGCTCGGCCGGGGGTGTGGACGGGTCTTTGATCAACCGCCCGAGAGCCTCTTTGCGCTGGTAGATTTCCAGGTACGGGTCGGCGCCCTCCCCGGCGGCGCCGTCGAACACCCGCAGGCGGGCGAGCAGGTTGGGGTAGTAGGACGAGAAATCCTCGTGCAAGACCGGGCCGGCCGAGGTGAAGCCGAGCTTCGGGTCCAGCCGGTTGGACTTGGAGCCGAACTGGTCTTGCTCGACGAACGGCCCGGCCAACGGCTTGGCCGGGCGCCAGCCGACTGGGACCGGCGCGCCGGGGCGCGACCGGCCGTCGGAGCCGATCAAGCCGCCCTCCAACGCCGCCAGCATGGCTTTGCGGGTGGAGAGCGGGGTCAGCAGGTGCTGGCGGCCGTAAACCCGGCCCGACGGGCCGGTGAAAGACTTGGCCGCGAAAAACTCCAGCGGGCCGGCCGGGCCGGGGAACGCCGACATGGCCGCCTCAAGATCGGCGTTGAACGCCACGCGGGCGGCGTTGCGCCGGCGCAAGGCGGCGCTGTCGTATTGGGCGCCGTGGGAGCCGCCGATCGAGAAGTTGACGAAGCAGTCGGCGGCCTCGCCGTCGGCGCGGAAATATGGCACAGTCATGCGCGCCTTCGGCAAAGTCCGTAGATCGGTGAACCCGTCGGGCGAGCCCGGCTTGCCGCCGTAGGCGGCCTCCCAGGCGTCGCCGCCGTTGAAGTTGCGGGACCGGATCGAGCGGTAGAAGTCGAAAACCTCTTTGATCTGCCCGCGGGCCGCCATGGACGCCTTGGAATCGTCCAAGGCGGCGTCGAACCAGCGCCAGGCGTTCTCCAACTCGTCGCGCCCCCGGCACGGGCAAGCCGGGTCGCCGCACTCGACCGCCGGATGGTCGACGGGGATGCCGTCGCGCGGATACAGGAACGACGCCCCGACGAAATCGGCGATCGGCCGGCGCGGGGCCAAAATGCCCTCCACCAATTGGGCCGAGGTCGAGTTGACGGTGGCCCGCTGGCCCGAGCCGGTCTTGTAGGAGCGGACGCGGCCGAACTGGTCGCGCGCCGTGGAGGGGTGCTGGTCGATCAAAGAGCGGCGCAACTCCAACGCCCCGGCGTAAAGCGGGTGGCCCATGACGTGGCTCAAGCCGAAGGCGTCGGCCACGTTGTAGGCGCACAGCTCGACCAGCTCGTCCGCCGAGCCCAGCTCGCCCCCGGCCAGCCCGGCGTGCTCGGCGACTTGGCGGCCCATCTGGCTGAGCAAGCGCTTCAGGCCGGCATACGCCTGGGCCTCGTTGAGCCGGGCCACATCCAGGTGGCGGCCGGAGCGGACCCACTGGCCGTAAATGTCTCGGGCCTTGCCGAAATCGTCGAGCCCGCCGCCGTCGGGGAAAAACCCGCCCAACGATATGACCGGGCGCAGCAAGGAGGGGGCGTAGCCGTCGAAGGCGATCAACTGGTCGGAGAACGCCCGCAGCAGCGCCGGGTCGACCGGTTTGAAGCTGGCCGCCTCGCCCGCCTGGCCGGTCGGCCACAGCGCGACCGAGAACATCAGCGCCAAGACCACCAGGTCGTAAGACAGCGAGTTGTACCCGGCGATGTACGGGTGGAGGCGCTCGTCGAACGCCGGGTCCAAATCGCACAGCAGCCTGAGCGGCTGGCCCTCGATTTCTGTCGGCATCGGGTCGGCGCCGCGGCCGGTCACCTGGTCGACGAACCCGTCCAACGTCTGGTCGCAGTCGGACGGGTCGGCGATGTCCTTGCCCGAGTACAACCCAAGCCGCAACGCCAGCAGGGCCAGGCCGCGGTCGGTGTTCAAATCGTGGACGGAAACTTTGGCGCCCTGGGGCAGCGCCGGGTTGGCCTGGACGACGCGCCCGGCGATGGCGCGGGCCAGCTCCGGGGCCGGGCGCAACGCGCCGCGAGAATCGACCCCCGCCAACCGGCGCGCGACCAGATCGCCCGCCAGCGGGCCTGGGCGCGCGCCGGGAGAACCCAAGCCGGCCGGCAGGGCCAGCCAAAGGTCGCAAGCGTTCTTGGCCGCATCCACCAGCGCCACGGTGAGAGCCTCGCGCATCACCTCGATGTCGTAGAAGCGGAAGGCGGGCATGGAATCCTCCTGAGGATCGGGCGTCTTGGTCTGGTTGATGAACGAATGGGCCAGAACCACCGCTGAGCGTCGCTCAGCGACGCCTGGGGCGGCTTTGGGCGCTTTGGGCATACCCGGACAAGGGTCGGCCCCGCGAGGGCCGCAGAAAGGCTCCTGGCGCTTCAGCCGGAATGGGAGGGGGGCCTCCTGGCGCTAGCGCGGCTGGCGCAAGTAAGCGAAAGCGTAACCGAACCGCCACAACGTCGGTCACAGCGTTGTCGCAGGTGAGGCGGCATTTTTTAGACGATTCTGGTGATTCGGCGAGTTGGGTTGTAAGCGAATGAAAATCTTTAGTTGCAGCGAACGTGCAGGTCAGAGCATCTTTGTAACTCTGTAAACCAATTACTCTTTATCCCTACTAAATAAAATAGGTAGATATATAAAGTAGGGGAGAAGTTCGGGATTTTTCAGTTACTCGCTTACGTATGGGCTCTGACCAGCGGAAACATGCAATAGTTTGGTAAGCGGGGGTTACACTCGCTTACGGCCTGCGCCTCTGACCTGCGGAAATGCGCCCACGGCTAAGCGTAAAGTTCGGTTGCCAGCAGCCGATTCGACCGGTTCGCGGCCAGACGCAGGCCCGTCGGCGGCTTGGCGGCGGGGCTCGACCGCTCCCACAGGGGTCCCGCAGCGGGCATGGAGGCATGGAAACCACGCCCGCCGCGGGACGGTCTGCGTCAAAGGCGGACCCAGCACTTGGCCACAGCCGGAAAAACCGGGGTGATCCGCCCCGCCGCCGAGCGCCGCCCAGGTTGGAAGTAGTCGAGCACTTTGAACTCCGAGACCACCGGCTCGGGGCAGGCGCGCGGCCGCTGGACCGCGCTCGGCGCAGTCCAGGACAAGCCCAAGTCGGCGACATGCTCTTTCAACCTGGCGTTGAACCGGCGCATCGACATCGGGAAAGCCGACGGGTTGACCGACTTCAGCCAAGCGATGTACACGTCGTAGACGAACTTCACCGGCACCACCGACGAGACGATCTGCGGCAGCACCTCGTTCGCGAACGACAGCACCGGGTCGTTGATCTCGCGCATCTCGCCCAACGCGGCCAAACCCGACCGCGGCTGGATGAAACGCCTCGACGGGCCGTCGGCCAGCAAGCGGCCGACAACCTTCGACACGACGTACTCCAACACCTCGCGGCAAATGATCAAAGTGGACTTGACTTCCTTGACCTCGCCGCCAGAGCCGAAATTGGCGTAGTACACCAGCACCACCCAGCGCCGGATGAGCGAGCTGGTGTCGTCCCTGGTGCGGGGGAACTCGTTGGCGCACTGGATCACCAGATAGCACTTGGACACCGTGTACGCCGGGCGGCCTTTCGGCTCGATCCTGGTGGCGTCCCCCGTGATGCAGGTTTTGACAGCGGTCGAATCGTCGATGACCTTGCCATGGACGTTCTCCGAGCAGATCACCGCCACCTTGCCGTCGAGCGCCTGCGGGCCGAACCGGCTCGCCAGGTACGAGAGATTGGCGGTGGTGCGGTTCTCTTTGCCGAGCAGCGTCTCCAGGTGGAGCAAATCGGTGGACTTGCCGTTGTTGCCCGAAGTGTTGAAAACCAGCACGCCCTGATTCCAGGGCGCGGTCGGCCGGAGAATCGCCTCCACCAACTGCCAGCGCAACGCCACGCATTCCTCGTCCACCGCGCCCGTCGCCGGGTCGGTGAACATCTGGCGGACATGCGACTCGATGTCCCACTGGACGCCGCCGCCGAGGTCGAAGACCCGCAAAGGCGCGTCGGGGATGTAGTCGACCGTCGCCTTGTGGGTGAACGCCACCTCGGCGGTGTAGTCGTGGAACCGCCCGGTCTCCAAATCCAGCCACCGGGTTTTCAGCGGAACGCGCCTGCCGCCGATCTCGGCCGCCTTCTTGGGCGCCCTGGCGCGCAAGCGCTTGATGATGTCGGCGGTCTGGCGCGCGGTGGTGAACCCGGCGTACCGGTCGATCTCCCGCTCGATGGCGATCTCGTCCGACAAGTACAGCCCAACCGTGTCGTGCTCGATCGGGGTGACGTTGAACGCCGCGCCCTCCGGCAAATCCGTCGGGCCATACGGCTCGAAAATCGGGTCCGCCGGGTCGGACCAGATCG
>JAIROU010000344.1 GCA_031257375.1 Bifidobacteriaceae bacterium | reverse complement strand
CGGTGTCCCAGAAGCGCATCGGCACGCCGTCCACCAGCGAGTATCCGCCCAAGGCGACCCGCTGCGGGCGCCACGGCGGGCGGCCCTCGGCGCCGCTTTGGACCAGCGCCTGGGCCGAGGGGTCGAGGCGGATGGTGTTGACGCCGGCGGTCGTCAGCCAGGCCTCGGCCCAGGCCGCCAAGTCCCGCCCGGAGGCGGCCTCCAGTTCGGCCAGCAGGTCGGCCAACTCGGTGTTGGACCAGGCGTGCTTGGCGAAATAGGACCGCAGGGCGGTCAAGAAGGCGTCCTGCCCCACCCAGGCGACCAGTTGCCGCAGCACCGACGCTCCCTTGGCGTAGGTGATGCCGTCGAAGTTGTTGTGGACGTCGTCCAGGTCCTCGATCGGGGCCAGGATCGGATGGGTGGTCGGCAGCTGGTCCTGTTTGTAAGCCCAGGTCTTCTCCAGCGAGGCGAAGGTGACCCAGGCGTCGCGCCACTCGGTCGCCTCGACCGCCGCCAGGTGCGAGACGAACTCCGCGAACGACTCGTTCAGCCACAGGTCGTTCCACCAGCGCATCGTCACCAGGTCGCCGAACCACATGTGGGCCAGTTCGTGCAGAATGGTGATGGCCCGCCGCTCGACCTGCGCGGCGACCGGCTTGGAGCGGAAGATGTGGGCCTCGGTGATGGTCACCAGCCCGGCGTTCTCCATCGCCCCGAAGTTGTATTCGGGGCAGAACGCCTGGTCGTATTTGGCGAACGGGTAGGCGCAGCCGAAGGCCGGCTCGTAGAAGCCGAAGCCCCGGCGGGTGATCTCGAAGACGGCCTCGGCGTCCACGTGCTCGGCCATCGAGGCCCGCGCGTACAGCCCCATCGGCACCGTCCGCCCGCTGGTGGAGACCACTTCCGAGAGCCACCGCCGGTACGGCCCGGCGATCAGGGCGGTCAGATAGGAGGACAGTTTCGGCGTCGGCTCAAAACGGTGCACGATGCCGCCGTCGCGGCCGCCGCTGTCACCGGCGCCCCGGTCCGGGGCCGGCTCGAGCGCCGCGCCCGGGGCTGGGACGGGGGAGGGGCTGGAACCGGCCTCGACGGCATCGGGCGGCGCGGGCGTGTCCGGGGCTGGGGAGGGGCTGGAACCGGCCTCGACGGCATCGGGCGGCGCGGGCTGCGGCAACGGACTGACCTCGGCGGCGGGCTGGTTCGACACCACCGTCCAGCCGCGCGGCGCGATGATGGTGAACTCGAAGACGCCCTTGAGGTCCGGCTGCTCGAAGACGGCGAAAACCCGCCGCGAGTCGGCCGGCTCGAACTGCGTGTAAAGGTAGGTCTGCTGGTCGACCGGGTCGGTGAAGCGGTGCAGGCCCTCGCCGGTGTGCGAGTAGGCGCAAGCCGCCCGGACCACCAACTGGTTGTGTTCTTGCAGGTCAACCAGTTGAATGCGGTCGTCGGAGAAGACTTCGGCGGGGTCGAGCGGGCGGCCGTTCAACTCGATTGTCTGGACCTCCGGGGCGATCAGGTCGATGAAGCTGGCCGCCCCGGCCTGGCGGCAGCCGAACTCGACGGTGGTGCGCGAGGCGAACCGGGGTCCGTCGCCGGTCAAGTCGAGTTCGATCTGGTACTTGGGGTCGGCTATCAACTGGGCGCGGGCGGTGGCCTCGGTTCTGGTCAGATTCACGCGCCCGATTGTCCCACTTCAGCGCCCGAAGTGCGAAAACGTCTCGGCGCCTGTGTGCCGCGCGTGGACCTGTCGCTCCGCGCCGGTCTGGCGGCCGCGCCCGTCTGGCGGCCCGGTGCGGTATTGGCCGCCGACCGGGCGGGGCGAACCGGGGCGGATCGGTCGGCAAGTCGCATTCCGCGTCGCGCTGCGACCCGCCGCCGGGCCGTGTTCCACCTACTGGGGGAGTGACTCGTACTCGGTGATTTGCTCGATCCGCCGCAGGTGGCGCTGGTCGCCGGAGAAGGGCTCGGCGATGAACGCCTCGACTATGCCGACCGCCTCGGCCAGGGTGTGCTCGCGGGCGCCCAACCCGGCCACATTGGCGTCGTTGTGCTGGCGGGCCAGCCGGGCGGTGCGGATCGACCAGGTCAGGGCGGCGCGCACGCCGCGCACCTTGTTGGCGGCGATCTGCTCGCCGTTGCCCGAGCCGCCGATCACGATCCCGACCGAGCCCGGGTCGTTGGCCACCGCCTGACCGGCGTCGAAGCAGAACGACGGGTAATCGTCGGCCGGGTCGTAGTCGAAGGCGCCGTGGTCGACCACCTCGTGACCGGCCTCGGCCAGGTGGGCCTGCAGCGCCTGTTTCAACTCGAAGCCGGCGTGGTCAGAGGCCAAGTGGATGCGCACCCCAACATGATAGGCCCGGACGGTCAGGCCCCCACGGGCCCCGCGGGACGCCGTGGCACCGGGACGCCGTGCCGGGCACCGCGTCCCGGCCTGAATCGCCGTGCCTGGCACTCCCAATCGTGTTGCCCAAATGGTGTACGGTGCCTTTGTGCCGAGTTCAACCGTGATCAAGAGCGAGCGCCTGGCCGCCCGCGTGACGCCGACCCAGAAGCGGCTGGTCGAGCGCGCCGCCAAGGCCGAGGGCGCCTCGGTGGCCGATTTCACCGTGTCCGCGGTGGTCGACCGCGCCCGCGAGGTGCTGGCGGGTCGCGCCGTCCTCGAGCTGGACGCGGACGAGTGGGCCTCGTTCTGGGCCGCCCTCGACCAGCCGCCGGAGCCCATGCCGGGTCTGGTGGAGCTTTTGAGCCGTCCCGGCCCGTTCGCGTGACGGCGATCTTCAGCGCGCCCCGGCCGCTGGTCGAGGCCGCCCGTGTCGGCGACTTCGACTGCGGCGTCGACTCGCTGAACCGTTGGTTGGCGACCCGCGCGTGGCGCAATCAGGTGGGCGGCGCGAGCCGGGCGTACACGGCGGCCCCCCTGGGCGACGAGTTCGGGGTGGCCGGGTTCTACGCCCTGTCCGCTGGGGAGGCGCGATTGGAGGGACTGCCTGGGGCGGTCCGGGGGAACATGCCGGATCCCGTGCCGGTGGTGGTGCTCGGCCGGCTGGCGGTGGACCGCCGCTGGCAGGGGGCGGGCCTCGGCTCGGCCTTGTTGGCCGATGCCGTGCGGCGCGCGGCCCGGGCGGCCTCGATCGTCGGCATCCGCGCGATGGTCGTTCACGCCCTGCCTGGCGCGGAAGGCTTTTACCGGGCACTGGGCTTCACTGAGGCGCCGCCCGGATCGGGCCGCTTCCTGGCCACGCTCCAGCGCCTGGCGGCCTCCATCGCCGCCGCCGACCAGGGACGACACCCGGTCGGCCATCCCGCCCGGAACTCGCCGGATCAGCGACAATCCTCCGGCAAGCCCTAAGCTGGACTGGTGCCCAAATCAGGCGTCGTCACAGACAATTTCGACCATTCCGTGCGTCCCCAGGACGATCTCTACCGCCACGTCAACGGGCGCTGGCTGGAGACCTTTGAGATCCCGCCGGACCGAGCCTCGGACGGCGCGATCCGGCAATTGCGCGACCTCTCGGAGCTTCAGACCAGGCAGATAATCGAGGACCAGGCTCCGGACAGCCTGATCGGCGCGCTCTATCGCAGCTTCATGGACACTGACCGGATCGAGGCCTTGGGCGCCCGGGCACTGCTGGGCGAACTGAGGCTGATCGAGGCCGCCCCCAACCGCGAGGTCCTGGCGGCGGTCATGGGCGAATTATCCCGGAGCGGGATCGGGGATGTGGTGGGCCTGTTCGTGGACACCGACCCGGCGGCGCCCGAGCGTTACGTCCTGAACCTCCACCAAGCCGGGATCGGCCTGCCGGACGAGGCCTATTACCGCGAGGATCGCCACGCCGCCATCCGCGACGCCTACCGCCAGCACATCGCCCGCGTGTTCGCGCTGGTGGGCCGCGACTTGGCGAACCCCGCCGGCCCGCCAACCCAGCCAACCCCGCCAGACCTGCCAACCCAGGCAGACCCGCCAGACCTGCCAACCCTCCTAACCCCCCCGGACGAGGCCGCGACCAGGGTGTACGCCCTTGAGGAGACCCTGGCCGCGGCCCACTGGGACGTGGTCAAGGACCGCGACGCCACCGCCACCTACAACCCGATGACCTTCGGAGAATTGCGCCAACTGGCGCCCGGCTTCCCCTGGGAGCCATGGGCCGAGGCGATCGGCGGGAGCGGCCCCGAGGCCCCAGCGCCCCCAGCGGCCCCCGCCGCCCCGCCAGACCGCCAACGCCCCTGGGACGCGCTGGTGGTCAACGAGCCCTCCTACGCCGAGGCGATGGCGGCCGCCTACCGCCAAAAGCCCTTGGCGGATTGGAAGCTGTGGGCCATGTGGCGGGTCATCTCCGCGCGAGCCTCGCTCCTCAGCGAAGAACTGGTCGAGGCGTCGTTCGACTTCAACGGCCGGACCTTGCAGGGCACCGAGCAGATCCGCGACCGCTGGAAGCGCGGCGTGTCCCTGGTCGAGGCCTATCTGGGCGAATTGGTCGGCCGTTTCTACGTCGAGCGCCATTTCCCGCCCAGCCACAAGGCCCGGATGGTCCAATTGGTGGAGGACTTGATCGAGGCCTATCGCCAGTCGATCGACCAATTGGACTGGCTGGGGGACCAGACCAAGCAAAAGGCCTTGGCCAAACTACAAGCCTTCACGCCCAAGATCGGCTACCCGGACAAGTGGCGCGACTACTCGGGCCTGCGCCTCCAACCGGACGATCTGCTGGCCAACGTGCGCGCGGCATCGGCCCTGGAGACCGACCGCGAACTGCGCAAACTGGGCGGCCCGGTGGACCGCGCCGAATGGTTTATGACCCCCCAAACGGTCAACGCCTATTACAACCCGGGCATGAACGAGATCGTCTTCCCGGCGGCCATTCTGCAGCCGCCGTTCTTCGACGCCGCCGCCGATGACGCCGCCAACTTCGGCGGCATCGGCGCGGTCATCGGCCACGAGATCGGGCACGGCTTTGACGACCAAGGCTCGAAGTACGACGGCCGGGGCCGCCTGGTCGATTGGTGGACCGAATCCGACCGGCAGGCCTTCGAGGCCCGCACCAAGGCGTTGATCGAGCAGTATGACGCCTTCGCCCTCGACCTGCCGGACGGCCCCGAACACGTCAACGGCGCCTTGACGATCGGGGAGAACATCGGCGACCTGGGCGGCCTGGCGATCGCCTGGCGCGCCTACCAGATCGCGCTCGCCCGCGCCGGCGCCGGCCAGGGTCTGGTCCTCGACGCCATGACCGCCGGCCAGCGCTTCTTCTTCGGCTGGGCGCAGTCCTGGCGCCAAAAGTCACGGCCCCGCCAAGAGGCCATGCTGCTGGCGGTCGACCCGCACTCGCCGCCGCAGTTCCGGTGCAACGGCGTGGTCGCCAACCTGGACGCCTTCTACGACGCTTTTGGCGTCGCCCAGGGTGACGGCCTCTATCTGCCGCCCGAACGTCGTGTCTCGATTTGGTGATCCCGCCGCCGATGCCGCCGACGTGGCGCCCGCCCACCCGCCCGGCGTCGCGCCCGCCCACCCCGGCGCCCGCGCCGCCGGCCGCCGGGGAACGCTAGCCGCCCGGCGCGCCCGGAGACTAAGATTTCGACAGATTCCGCAGTTCAAGAATCGAACCGATCCCAATCGCGGCCCCAAAGGAGCGGAAATATGAGCGGCGCTGTCTTGCACCGGCAGGTCGGAGAAGTGGCCAATATAACGATCAACCGGCCGGAAGTCTTGAACGCCATCAACCGGGCGGTCCTGGACCAGTTGAACGCGGTGATGGAGGAGCTAGACCTGAGGCGCACGCGCTGCGTGGTAGTCACCGGAGCCGGCCCCAGAGCTTTCAGCGCCGGGGCCGACATCTCCGGGCTTCAGCGCATGAGCCGCCAGGAGTTGTCGGATTTCAGCGGCTTCGGCAACCGGGTCTTTAGGCGCCTCGAGAGTTTGCCGGTGCCGGTCATCGCCGCCGTCAACGGCTTCGCCTTGGGCGGCGGCTGCGAACTGGCCCTGGCTTGCGAGCTGCGACTGGCGGCCGAAAACGCCGTCTTCGGCCTGCCAGAGGTCGGCCTGGGGGTGATTCCTGGATTCGGCGGCACCCAGCGGTTGGCCCAGGCGGTGGGCCTGGGGCGGGCCAAGGAACTGCTTTACACCGGCCGCCGGGTCAGCGCCGAGGAGGCCTGGCGGATCGGCCTGGTCAACGCTGTCCACCCGGCCGACGAGTTGGCGGCCGCCGCCGAGGCCTTGGCCGGGCAGATCGCCGCCAACGGCCCCGAGGCGATCAAGGCCGTCAAACTGGCGGTCGACCTGTCCACCAATGTCGACATCGACACCGGCCTGCGCCTCGAGACCGAGTTGAACGCCTCCTGCTACGAATCCGACTACCAACGCGAAGCCATGCGTGCCTTCGTCGCCAGCCACGGCGCCAGGCGCCGTGGCTGAGCGTCACTCAGTTTTCGCGGCCTGTGCCGTCGGCCAGCGCCCGGCGAAGCCGCTCGCCCCGCCGGGAGCTGCGCCAGCGGACCCGGCCGGGGCGCCTGAGACCGCTCGCGCCCGGGCCGGGTGCGGGGTTTGCAAACACGCCCAGGACGCCTTCGGCAAAGGATTCCGGTTGAATTGAGTGGGCGATATCACAATTCTGGGACGATCCCCGCGGCGCGGAGCTCGCGCCAACAGCACTAATATTGGCCAGAAGGTTTTCATCAGCCCCCGAAATGATGGGAAGAATCATGTCGAGAATGCGGCGTGCGGTGTCGGTGTTGACGGCCGGGGTTTTGGCTCTGGGGATTTCGGTGACGGTGGGCGCCCGGGACGCCGGGGCGGTGGATGCGTCCGCCCCGTTCACAAATGTCTTCAACCAGAATGTCAACGGCGCCATCATCAGCTTCGGCAACAGTTTGTTGACTTGTCCGGACACGGCCGGCGACCCCTGCCGACAGGCGCGGGCGGGCGCCAAGTGGGACAACAACAGCTTCCGCATGGTCAACCTCGACGCCGACGGCGACAGTTCGACTTTCAATTCCTCCCGCTCCGACTTGGTCTTGCCCGATGGCGCGCAGGTCCTGTTCGCGCACTTGTACTGGGGCGCCCGGTTGACGGCCGGGACCACCACCGGCGAGACCCACCCCGGCGACCCGACCCTGGCCCACAAAATGAAACTGAAGGTTCCCGGCGCCAGCGCCTACACCGACATCGACGGCAGGCTGATCGCCCAGAACAACGGCCAGAACGGCGCCTACCACGCCGTCTATGACGTGACCGATCTGGTCAAGGCGGCCGGGACCGGCGAGTACTGGGGCGCCAACGTCCAGGCCGGCACCGGCCTGGACCGCTATGCCGGCTGGTCGATCACGGTCGCCTATTCGGCCCCCGGCCTGCCCTTGCGCAACTTGACGGTTTATGAGGGCTTCAACACAGTTGGCTCCGGCTCCCCGCAAACCGTGACGGTGACGGACTTCTTGGCGCCCCTGGACGGATTGGTCGACGCCCAGCTTTCGATGGTGGCCTATGAGGGCGATCTGGCCCAGACCAGCGACTACACCCAGTTGAACAGCACGCAGTTGGCCACCGCCGTCTCGCCGGGCTCCAACTTCTTCGACTCGGTCAACTCGCTGGCCGGCGGCTATGTCGAGACCAAGTACCCGGCCTACCAGAACATGCTCGGTTTCGACATCAAGAACCTGGGCATCTCCGGCGCCATCAAGAACGGTGACACGCGGGCCGCCTTCAGCTTCCGCACCGGTGGCGACGTTTACTACCCGGGCGTTTTGGCGCTGGCCATCAACCTGTTCGCGCCGGACTTCACGTCATCGACCAAGACGGCCGTCAACCTGTCCAGTTCGGACGGCGCCTTCCCCGGCGACACCTTGCAGTACACCCTGACCTACACCAACACCGGCCAAGACCGGTCTGAGAAAACCCGGTCCTGCGACCCGCTGCCGGCCGAGGTCGACTACATCCCAGGTTCGCTGTACCTGCTGTCGGCCCCCGCGGGCACGACCACCGAGCAGTTGCCGTTGCTCCTGCCCGATGACGGGTCCAAGTTCGGGGTCTACAGCGACGGGGAGGTCTGCGTCAACCTCGGGGTCGGCGCCGGCCGCGGCGGCGATGCGCAGGCCGGCGGCACTTTGAAGGTCAGCGACAGCACGTCGTACCAATTCCAGGTCAAGATCAAGGCCGGAGCTGGTGGCCAGACTGTGCGCAACATCGCCAATCTGCCCTACGTCACCGGCACCACCGGCACGCCCGCGATCTACTACACGCCGCCGGTCGCCACCCCGGTCGGCCCGAAGGCCGACGTGAAGATCGAGAAGGCGATGAGCGCCGACGATCCCCTCCCCGGCCAAGTCGGCGCCATCGCCGGCCAGCCCGGGACGACCACCTTGACCGTCACCAACGACGGCCCCTCCGTCGCGGAGGGGGTCACCGTCACCGACCCGCTGCCCACCGACTACGTCGCCACGGCGGTGAACTGGTACGCCAACGGCGACAGCGGCGACTGCGGCCTGCCGGCCCTCGGCGGCCAGGTCGTTTGCAACTTGCCAAATCTGGCGAACGAGGCGGTGGCCATCATCAGCATCAAGGGCTACCCGAAGTCGGAGTCGTTGGCCACCACGCTGGCCAACACGGCGTCGGTCACCACCACCACCTTCGACCCCAACCTGTCCAACAACGTCGACACGGTCTCCTTGCCGATGGTCCACGAGGCCGATCTCAAGATCGCCAAGACCCCCACGCCCCAACAGGTCGTCCCCGGCCAGACGGTCACCTGGACTTTGACCGTGACCAACAAGTGCGACCGGAACACAAGCCCGCCCAGCGGCTGCCTCTCGGACGCCATGGGCGTGACGATCTCCGACACCGTCCTGGACCCGACCAAGCTGATCCTGACCGGGGCCAGCGACGCGGGCGGGGACCTGGCCATGACCTGCCCGGCCAGTTCGTTCTCGGCGTCCGGCTTCCAGTGCGTCGCCGCCGATGCCGTGGGCCGCCTGGGGCCCGGCCAGACGGCCGCCGTCGAGGTCACCGGGTATTTGCGCGCCGAGGCCACGTCGGGGGCGTTCCGCAACCAGGCCGCCGTCACGTCGGGGACCTTCGACCCGGACCAGACGGACAACATCACCACCGCCACCGTCACTCCGGGCACCCCGAACAGCATCATCGCCCTGACCAAGACCGGGCCGGCCACGGCCGTCGCCGGCACGCGCGTCGATTACACCATCACGGCCCAAAACGAAGGCCCCTCGGACGCCTCCGGCGTGGTCGTCACGGACACCCTGCCCCAAGCCCTGACGGTGGACTCGCTGACCAAGGCGACCTCTGACCGCGGGGGCGACTGCTCCATCGACGGGCGAGTCGTCACCTGCGACCTCGGTTCCCTGCCCGGCCCGGCCGCCCCCGGCGGCGCCGGCGCCATCGCCACCATCAAGATCACCGGGGCGCTGCTCCCGGCCGACGCCGCCCTGGACTCGACCTTCACCAACAGCGGCGTCACCGTCTCCTGCGCGGCCGGGACATGCGCCCCTGACCCGGACGACCCGCCCAGCGTGACCACCACGGTCGAAACGCAGGCCGACCTGGCCGTCGCCAAGACGGCCGACCAGTCGCACGTCCCCGCGCTAGACGATGAGGTCACCTACACCATCACGGTCACCAACAACGGTCCGTCCAACGCCCAGGCCGTGGTCTTGGAGGACGCCATGCCCCAGGACATGACGGCCGTGTCGGCCACCGTGGCGGGCGGGGAGCCGGACGCTTGCACCATTGGCCCGACGGACCCGAATGTGTCCTGCGCCCTGGGCGAACTGGCGGTGGGCGCCTCGGTCCAGGTCCAGGTGGTCGGCCGGGCCGGGCCCAATGTGCCCGAGGGGGCCACCCAGACGGCGGAAGTCGAGAGCGGCACGGATGATCCCGACGATGGCAACAACAGCGCCAAGTGGGTCCACAGCGGGAGCGACCAAGCCGACTTGGCCCTGACCAAGACCTCGAGCCAGGACTTCGTCGCGGGCGCCGATTCCAGCTACTACACCATCAGGGTCCGCAACAACGGCCCCGACCAGGCCGACGACGTGGTCGTGACCGATGTCCTGCCGGACGGGCTGACGCTGACGGATCCGGTTACGAATACGCCCCTTCTTCCCAGCGAATGCGCTTACAACGCCGATGAACGGCAGCTGACTTGTCAGCTGGGCGACCTCCAGATGGGCCGATCCTGGGGCGTGGCTCTGTACGTCAAGGTGGCCAATGACCTGGCCGAGGGCCAGGTGCTGACCAATCTGGCCGTCGCGGGCTCCACCACCTCGGACCCGACCACCGACAACAACGGCGACATGACCGTCGACCTGGTCAAGACCCAGACCGATGTCGAGATCGACTATCAGATCCTCTACCCGGATCCAGACGCGGATGCGGAAAACCCGTGCGCGAACGCCACCGCTTCGCCGCCGCCGTCGGGCGTCTATCCCCCTTGGGACGGCCCCGCCTACAACGGCCCGGGCTCGCTGCGCTGCGCCGTGATCGAGGTCAAGAACATGGGTCTGTCGAACGCTCGCAACGTCAAAGTCCGGTCCAATGTGGTGATCACCGCCCTGCCCGACATCCCCTCGCTCCCGCCCGGCTGCCAGGCGGTCAACCAGGAGATCGTCTGCGATCTGAACAACGTCATGGCCGACGGGCTGCCTGCCTTCCCCAACGGCTTGGAGCCCGGTGAGAGCATGAAGTTCCCCTTCCCGTTCGCGATCAGTCCGGGGACTGACTCCCCGGCCAACTACCCGGACTGCGGCCGGGCTGCGACCTGCCCCGGCAGCGCCGGCGGCTGGGCGTCCGCGTCCACCACCACGGCCGAGGCGGACACCGCCAACAACTATGACACCGCCGGGCTGAATATCACCGGCGCCCTGACCTACCCGCAAATGACCAAGAGGGCGCTGACCACCATCCCGAACCCGAATGGCGACACCCACGACACCTACATCGCGGGCCAGAAATTCGGCTACGAGATCGAGTTCTGGATCCCGGCCCGTTACAACGAAACCCAAGAGCTCACCTACATGGTCGCGGACGCGGCCGAGGTGACGCTGACCGACACCGTCCCGGCCGGTTTCACCATCACCCAGGTCAACACCAGCCAGGGCGATTGCGAATTCACCGACACCGTGGCCACTTGCGCCCTGGGCACGGTGCGGGCCAGCACCGACCAGGACAACCCCCTGACCGTCCGGGTCTACGTCTACGGCTCGATCGCGCCGGACGCCGTTTACGAGATCTCCGATGACGGAATCGGCGCGCGCAACGCCGCCGAGGAGATATCGACCACGGCGGACGTCCGGAACGATTCCTCGCAGGTCCGGGCTTACGCCCGAACCGACGTCATCCAACAAGCGGATCTGCAGGTCTCCAAGCTGGCGGACGCGCCGGTGGCCTACGCCGGCTCGCAGGTCGGCTACACCATCACGACCATCAACAACGGCCCGTCTGATTCGGCCGGGGCCAAGATCGAAGACACGCTGCCGCTGGGCTTGGCCTTCGACCAGGCCAACTCCTCGCCCGGCTGCCGGCTTGACCACACGGTCGACTCGGGACCCGACGCCGGGCGCCAGGTGGTCGTGTGCGACCTCCAAGCGGCGGGCGAGGACCCGGGCGTGATCCCGGCCACTGGCTCGGTCAACACCCGGATCACCGCCCTGACCGACCCGCGCGACCTGCGGCCCTACTGGTGCCCGCTGCACCCCAACGAGGAGGGCCAGATCTGCGACGACGTGCTCCCGGCCTACGACCGCAACCCGCCCGGCCCGGCCGAATACGCGCGCGACCTGACGAACCATGTCGAGGCGTCGGCATCGTCCACCGATGCCAATCCGGGCAACAACACCGCCGAGGTCACCACCGAACTGCTGGCCCTGGCGGACGTGGCCATCTCCGGCGGCGTCACGACCGACACGCCGTCGGCGGGCTCCGACCTGGTCTACACGCTGGCGGCCTTCAACAACGGGCCGTCCTCGCTCGACAGCCCCGAAGTGGTGGTGACCCTGCCCAAGGGGTTCGTCTTCCAAGAGTTGGCCGGTGACTATATGACCTGCGTGCCAACCAACAACGGCCAGTCGGGCCTGGAGGTCGTCTGGACCGTGACCTGCACGGCCTTCCGGGCGACGCCGACCCGCGACGGCCTGGACACCGGCTTCACCGTGCCGGGCTGGATCAGGGTGACGATTCCCGAGGACGCGCCCGCCGGGGAGTACACGGCCAACGCCCACACCTATTCGCGCTACCCGGTCGAATGCGCCTCCAACCCCGACCCGAACGCCGGGACTTGCGAGTCGGACTACACCAACAACCGGCTCGCGTTGTCGGTCAACGTGGTCCAGACCGCCGACACCTCGCTGACCAAGACCCTGGTCGGGCCGAACCCGGTGGTGGTCGGCCAAGAGGTTGTCTACGAGTTGGCGGTGGCCAACGCGGGACCCAGCGTGGCCGCGGACGTCATAGTGTCCGATGCCGTGCCGACCGGTCTGACGTTCGTCTCCGGCGCCGTCGTGGGCGGCGAGGCTTGCCAGCTTCCGTCCCCGGCCCCCGCGCCTGAGCCGCAACCGGCCGTCCCGGAGCCCACCGACGTGCGCCCGGCGGACGCCCCCCAGGCGGCCGTGCGCTGCCCGGTCGGAACCCTCGGCCCGAGCCAAACGGCGACGGCCAGGCTGACCTTCAAGGTGGACCGGGACTTCCTGGATGAACCCTGCAACACCGCCCTGGTCGGCTCGGCGGCGCTCGATCCCGATGGCGACAACAATCAGGACAAGCGCTGCTCGACCGCCGTCGTGCCGGACACCGACCTGGGCGTGAAGATTGTGGCCACGGCCGACACGGTGGCGACGGGGGACCAGGTGACCTTCAACGCCCAGGTGATCAACAACGGGCCGCACCCGGCCACCGGCGCGGTCGTGACCTTCACCCTGCCCTCCGGGCTGGCCGAGGCCGCGGTGACGCCGGTGGCCCGGTCGCGGCCCGGCGCGCTGACGCCTTGCGCGGCCGCGGGCTTGGTCTTCAGCTGCCCGATCGGCGATCTGGCGGTGGGCGAGACGATTGACTATCGGATCGCGGGCGTGGCCGTCGGCGCGGCCGGCGACCAACTGCGGGTCGTGGCCGATGTGACGCACGATTTCACAGACACGGACCCGACCAACGACGAGTCCGAGGCGGACGAGGACATCGCCGCGCCAACCCCCTCGCCGACAAGCTCGGCCCCGGCCCCAACCAGCCCCGCCCCGACCGCCCCAACCCCCAGCCCCACCGGCACAATTCCCGTGACCGGCTCCAACAGCCTGGGCCTGGCCGGCCTGGCGGCCCTAGCCCTGCTGACAGGCGCAACCCTCCTAGGCTTCGCCCACCGCCGCCGCCCCTCCCGTCCCTAACCCCAAGGCCGGCCCCGCCGCGCCCCCGGCGCCCGGCGCCCGGTGGGGGGGGGGGCCGGGCCCGGCGGCGCCGAACCAGAGGGCGGCGGCCCCCAGGGGGCC
>JAIROU010000320.1 GCA_031257375.1 Bifidobacteriaceae bacterium | reverse complement strand
CGCTGGGTGTGTCCCCGCGTCTCGGACGACAGGACCGTCCCCTCGTTTAGGGCGGCGGTTAGGCCAGGGCTTCCTCGAGTTCGCGGCCGGCCAGGCGGTCGATGCGGGCGGCCCGCAGGCGGGACCAGACGACCGGGCTGATGGCGACCAGTCCGGCCACGCAGGCGCAGACGACCCTCAGGCCCTGGTTGGCTTCCGCGTCCATCGACATTGACACGACCAGCGGCGCGATCAAGACGCTGACCAGGTTCATCACCTTGATCAAGGGATTGATGGCGGGGCCGGCGGTGTCCTTGAAGGGGTCGCCGACGGTGTCCCCGATGACCGCCGCCGCGTGGGCGTCGGAGTTCTTGCCGCCGTGGTGGCCGTCCTCGACCAGCTTCTTGGCGTTGTCCCAGGCGCCGCCGGAATTGGCCAGGAAGACGGCCATCAGCAGGCCGGTGGCGATGGCGCCGCCGAGGAACCCGGCCAACGGCCCGACCCCCAGGCCCAAGCCCACGGCCACCGGCGAGAAGGCGGCGAGCAGGCCCGGCGCGGCCAGTTCGCGCAACGAGTCGCGGGTGCAGATGTCCACGACCTCTGAGTAATCCGGCTTGACCTCGCCAGTCATGATCCTGGGCTCGTTGCGGAACTGGCGGCGCACCACCAGGACGATGGCCCCGGCGGCCCGCGTGACGGCATCGATCGCCAAGCCGGAGAACAGGAAGACGACGGCCGCCCCGAGGATCACGCCGACCAGCGTCAACGGCTGGATGATGGAATACTCGCCCATCGCGTCCAGGAAGCCGCCGCTGGCCAGGCGGTCCCCGATGTCCGCGATGGCGCCCTCGACGGCGTCGTTGTAAGAGCCGAACAGGGCCGTGGCGGCCAGGACGGCGGTGGCGATGGCGATGCCCTTGGTGATCGCCTTGGTGGTGTTGCCGACCGCGTCCAGGTCGGTCAGGACCTTGGCGGCCTCGCCGCTGACCTCGCCGGACATCTCCGCGATGCCCTGGGCGTTGTCCGAGACCGGCCCGAAGGTGTCCATCGCCACGATCACGCCGACCGTCGTCAGCAGGCCGCAGCCGGCCAGCGCGACCAGGAACAGCGCCATCGTCATATTGCCCCCGGAGAGCAGGAACAGGCCGCAGAGCGCGGCCGCGATGGTCCCGGCCGTGTACACGGCCGATTCGAAGCCGACCCCGATTCCGGACAGCACCACCGTGGCCGGGCCGGTGGTGGAGGTCTTGGCGACGTGCCGGGTGGGGCGCGACCCGGTGCCGGTGAAGTAGCCGGTGATCCACAAGATCAGCCCGGCCAGGACAATCCCGATCACGACCGCCCCGACCACCGCCGGGCGGGGGTCCGAGTCGCCCAGCCGCAGCAGGTCGGGATTGGCGAAGTCGGCGTAGCTGGAGGGCAGGTAGGCGAAGGCGGCCGCCGACGTCAGCAGCGCCGCTATCAGCGCTGACAAGTAGAAGCCCCGGTAGATCGCCCTCAGTCCGGGCTCGCCGGGGCGGGTCCGGGTGATGAACACGCCGATGCCGGCGGTGACGGCCCCGATCGCCGGCACGATCAGGGGGAACACCAGACCGGCCTCGCCGAAGGCGGCCTTGCCCAGGATCAGCGACGCCACCAGCGTGACGGCGTAGGACTCGAACAGGTCGGCGGCCATGCCGGCGCAGTCGCCCACATTGTCGCCGACGTTGTCCGCGATGGTGGCGGCGTTGCGCGGGTCGTCCTCCGGAATGCCCTGCTCGACTTTCCCGACCAGGTCCGCCCCGACGTCGGCCGCCTTGGTGAAAATGCCCCCGCCCACGCGCATGAACATGGCCAGCAGGGCGGCGCCGAAGCCGAACCCCTCCAGCACCGCCGGGGCGTCCGCCCTGAAGATCATCACCACGACGGAGGCCCCCAGCAAGCCCAGCCCGACAGTCGTCATGCCGACCACGCCGCCGGTCCTGAACGCGATGGTGGCGCCGGTCTCGCGCCCGCCGGCGCCGGTCGCGGCGGTGGCCACCCGCACGTTGGCGCGCGTCGCCAGCCACATCCCGAGGTAGCCGATGCAAGCCGAGAAGGCCGCCCCGACCAGGAAGGACACGGCCCGGCCGGTGCGCACGGCGGCGGTGCCCGGCAGCAGCGCCAGCAACACCATGACGACTATCACGAAGCCCCCCAAGGTTTTGAACTGGCGCGTCAGGTAGGCGGCGGCGCCCTGTTGGACGGCGCCGGCGATCTCCCGCATCTTGGCCGACCCCTCGTCTCGGGCCAGCACGTTCGCCCTCAGGGCGGCGGCCAGCGCCAGGGCGCCCACGGCGATGGCGGCGACGATGCCGGCGATCAGCATCGAGCCCCCGGAGAAACCGACCTCGCCGCCGGCGGCCGCTGCGCCGGTGGTCGCCGCCGCGGCAGCGGTGGTGGTCATTGTGGTGGTCGCGGCGCCCGGCCCGGCGGCGAACCCCAGGGACGGTGCGGCGGTGGCGCTGGCGATGGTGTGATAGGTCACTGCTCCGGCAATCATGTTGCGCTGCTCCTCAGGTCAGGTCTTCGGTGACCCGGCTTAGAGGCCCGGGTAAGGCCAGTCTGGGGTGGACGTTGGTCCTATATTAGGGGATGCCCCAATCGCGGCCAAACTCTTTTGTCAGAGCCTGTTTTCAGGCTCGCGCCGCGCGGCCCCCCTGGGCGGGGCCCGGACTCCGGTCGATAGATGGCGCCGGGATGGCGAAGGACTTCAGCCCGGTGTGGTGGACTAACTGGTTCAGAGTGTTGGCGGTGAAGACTTTGCCTTGAGTAGCGCGGATTAGTTGAGCCATGTCTTCCCGCCGAACCCCAAATCCCCGCCCATCGACGCAGGCCACGAGTTCGAAGCCAGGTTCGCCCACCCTTGATTTGTCGTCGCGCATCTGGGCCAACACCTTGATGCGGGCGATCTTGTCGCGGGCCGTGCCGTCGTCTCCGGTGATCTTGGCCTCGATGATGACTCTTGGGGCCAGCTCGTCGGGGATGAAGAAGTCTGGGGCTTGGTCGAACCCCGGCACCCTCTCGGCGCGTTTCGTCTTCCGAAACGGAACGCGCGCAGCGGATAGCTGATCCTCGACGGCGGTCTCCATGACATCGCCGACAAGCTCGGAGACAGCGTCCCGATGGCTGGCGAAGGGACGGCCCAAATAGCGCTCGTAGAGCAGCACAGCGTAGGGAACGTGCTGTTCGGAGGCGTATCGTAGGTCGGCCAGGCCTTCTCGGGTGTCGAATTTGTCGAGTCTGTGCATCATGTCGGCCGACGCGGCGGTTGCTCCCTCCGATATGGCTTTGCAAGCTGCGGCGAGCAGCGCGGTAACTCGATCCGTCATCTTCTGGGCCAGCCCGCCCGGGGGTGCGAGGCAGGCGGGATTGGTCCGCAGCTTTCGATCCAACGACCGGGCGAACCCGTTCGGGAACGAGATCTCGGGGTGTCGGGCCTTGGCGAGGTCCTGCCATTCGGGTGGGGTGACGCCCATGATCGTCCGAAGGACGATCACAGCGATTCCGTTGACCGTAGCCGCCCGCCAACACCTGTCTGTGTCGATCACGCTGAAGCCCTCGGTCGCTCGGCGCAAGGCTTCGTAGCCGCCCTGGAAGTCGGCGTAGCCCAAGAACGACGGGCCCTTGGGCAGCAGCATGAATTGCGATGTCAGGTCGTCGAACGTGGCCTGCACCAGCTGGTCCATGTGCGCCTCGATTGCCGCCGGATCCAGCTCGAAGGGCCTGGTGATTCCATTGCCAGTCACTCGTGCTCCTCTTGGATTCTTGCTATCGCGCCCGCCGCCCGGCCGAGCCGGGCTGACAGGCTCGCGCCCGCAGACCATCCCTCGCGCAGTTCCCTGACTGCCGCCGCAGCTACGTGTCCGGCAGTCAAGCAGGCCAGGTCTCCCTCGGTCGGGTTGTACGGGACCTCCTTCAACGCTCGCACGTCGCGGGCCACGCTCGCGCTCACAGCGCCTGCTCTAGACGCTTCGCCGGTGACTTGCCGGCAGACGAACACCGAGTCAAGAATTGAAGACTTGGTGCCGGCGATGTGCAGGGAGGCGGACATCTCTCCCGGCACGGGCAGTACCTCGGTGCAGGTCAGCCCCGCATCGAGGATGGCGACAACCAAGGGGGCGTAGGCCATGGGGTCGTTGTGGTGGTAAGTGAACACGAGCGGCGCGCCCGGCTTCAACGCCCTGGACATGGCGCGATACACGGCGCTCAGCGCCCCGGTGAACTCCTCGATCCCCCTTCCCCCAGTGGCGTTGCCCGTCGCCTCGTGCGCCGAGCGGGTGGTCTCGGCCGCGAAGTGGGGATCGTCCGGGACCAGTCGCTTGAGCCACACATAGCAGAAATCCATCAACTCGGCATACTGGACATTCGAGAAATAAGGGGGGTCGGTGAACACCCCGTCCAGGCTTCTCGGAGCCAGGCGCAGGCTCTGAGACGGCGCGCTGGTGACGAAGGCTTTGTGTCGCGGCAACTCGGCGATGGAGTCTGCGGTCGGCGCCTCGATGCGCTCACCCAGAGTCACAATGGGGGTTTGCCTTCCTCTCCCGCTTCCGATCTCGTAGGGTAGCTGGGCGTAATCCTTGGCCTTGGCGTATTTCTCCACGAAATGGACGAAGGAGCCCGAACCGACACCAGGTATGCCGAGCAAATTGTTCTCACACGCCAGCAGGGCAACCGGGAAGCCGTGAACCGCAAACACATCCTGGCACTTCAAAGCGTGCGTGTCGTACCGGCACAAGAGGTTCTGATACCGGAGAAAATCAGAAAAGACGGTGGCAAGGGCGTGACGGATATCCGGGTCAGGCACTCGGCCGATCCTGAGCATTAGCAGACCCAAGCCGAGCAACTGGCGGTCGTTGAACAGTTCCGCCCATCGGCTGTAACCCCATCGGCGCAGGCGGCTTGTCTCATCGCCCGGCGGTATCTCATCGTCGGGAATCGGCAGGGCGGGACGGCGGTCGGCTAAGGCCGCGGTCGCGTCCCGGAGCCTGTGAAGATCTTCGGCGTCGGGGGTCTTGAACTGTCTGCCCTCGACCTGCCTGTAACAGTGGCGGCAGTGGTACTCGAGGCCGAACATCCGATGCGCCGGCGGGCTTGGTAGCACATCCATATGCTTGAACCTCGCGCCGCATTCGTGGCAGGTCGCAGCGCCCCGCTGGACTGGTCTCGCCCTCAGGTCGTAGCCGCACCCGGGGCATCGAGGGGTGTCAGACGGGGGGACCTCTCGAAGACAGTCGCAGGCTGGGCAGTGGTACACCTCCCGTGGATGGCGGCGCGCCTCAGCCAAGCGCAGCCCAGGAAACAGCGACACTTCCGACCCGCACGAGGGACACCGGCACGTCTTGACGTGAATGAAGTACTTGACGTCCGCCGCCTTTCCGCACCCGGAACAGGTGGTGCGGTAAGAATCTGCCAGGTCCTTTCGAACGTCGTCGACGACTTCGCGCGCTGCGGCCCGGAACTGGTGGATGCTCAACGGGTTGAGCGCCTGCCGAACAGTCCAATAGGCCATTGGGTTGATGTCGCACCCGACAACCTTGAGCCCGATCCGCGTGGCCTCGAAGACCGTGGTGCCGCCCCCCATGAACGGGTCGGCTATCACACCCTCCACCTGGTTGCCCGAGAAGTATGTCTGGACTAGCGGCTGATCCCCGAACTCGGCCAACAGGAGAGAACGGAACACCGACCCGGGGCGGCGCGCGAACCACTTGTGGATTTGGATGATCGGGCGGTAGTTCTGCTGGATTTGCTTCTCGCGCAGCGCCAACCGAGCGACGAGCGGTATGTCAAACCGCTCTTCGAGCCCGTGTTCGACAGGCTCGGAGTCGAAAACCGGAAGCTGATACTGGGTGGTCACGTTTGCCCCCCGCGCAAGAACGGCTGTCGACAGACCACCCGGTCGCGCCCGCGGGGCGGCGCAGGCCGTTTAAGCCGTCCGCCGATCCGCGAGATGTCCACGCCGACGACTGTAGCGGCGCGGTCTGACAGGCTGACGAAAACGGCCGAGGGCTCGGGAGAGCTCTTGGTCAGCGCAGCAACCACCGGAGCCGCTCCCTTCCTTCTCACGCGATCAGGCACCGATTCCGGCCTGGCTTTCGGGGCAGCTTGTTGACTGCCATCCCAAGTATCTCGCGTCCGAGCCGTCAGCGCGGGAGGGTGGCGACGATGGTCGGTCAAGCCGACCCAACCCCAGGCGCCTTCCCCGACAAGCCCCCAGCCCCTTCGAGGAGCCGACGCTCATGTGTTGGCGGCGAGACTTTGCCGATCTTGGAATGTCGCCGGCGCGTTGCCCGACGAGTTGATCCACACACGTGGACGCCGGTGGCTCTTGCGCCAGCCCGTAGGCTTAAGCGCCGTGAGGATTCTTGTGCTTGGTTCCGGCGCCCGCGAACACGCCATCGTCCACTGCCTAGCGCGGGAGGGCGGCCACCAGTTGTACGCCGCTCCCGGCAACCCCGGCATCGGCGGCCTGGCCGAACTGCACCAGGCCGATCTGACGTCGGGTCCGGCGGTCGCCCTGCTGGCCCGGCGGCTGAAAGCGGATCTGGTGGTGGTCGGGCCGGAGGCGCCGCTGATCGACGGCGTGGCCGACGCGCTGCGGGCGGCCAAGGTGGACTGCTTCGGGCCGAGCGCCGCCGCCGCCCGGCTGGAGGGCTCGAAGGCTTTCGCCAAGGAGGTCATGGCCGCCGCCGGCGTGCCGACCGCCGGGTCCGCCCCGGCCGGAACCCCGGACGCCGCCGCCGAGGCCCTGGACCGGTTCGGGGCGCCCTATGTGGTCAAGAACGACGGGCTGGCGGCCGGCAAGGGCGTGGTTGTGACGGACTCGCGCGAGGCCGCCCTGGACCACGCCCAAGCCTGCTTCGACGCCGGGTCGACGGTCGTGGTCGAGGAATACCTGGACGGGCCGGAGGTCTCCTTGTTCTGCGTCACCGACGGCCGCGCGGTGGTCCCGCTGGCCCCGGCCCAGGATTTCAAGCGCGCGCTCGATGACGACCAAGGTCCCAACACCGGCGGCATGGGCGCCTATTCGCCGCTGCCCTGGGCGCCGCCGGACCTGACCGGCCAGGTGTTGGCCAGGGTGGCCCGGCCGGTGGTGGCGGAGATGGCCCGCCGGGGCGCCCCTTTCCAGGGTCTGCTCTACTGCGGCCTGGCCTTGACCGCCAAGGGCCTGAGGGTGGTCGAGTTCAACGCCCGCTTCGGCGATCCCGAGACCCAGGTCGTGCTGGCGCGGCTGGAGACGCCGCTGTCCGGCTTGCTCCTGGCCGCCGCCCAGGGCGACCTGGAGCGCGCCCGCCCGCTGGTCTGGAGCCAGGACGCGGCCGTCACGGTGGTGATCGCGGCCGAGAACTACCCCGGCGCCCCGGTCACCGGCGGCGTCATCACCGGCCTCGACCAGGCTGCGGCCGTGCCCGGGGTTCACGTCCTGCAGGCCGGCACCGCCTTGGACGATGCCGACCGCCTGGTCGCCGCCGGGGGCCGGGTTTTGTCGGTGGTCGGCCTGGGACCGACCCTGGCCGTCGCCCGCGACCGGGCTTACGCCGGCGCCTGGGAGATTCACTTGGACGGCTCGCACTACCGCTCCGACATCGCGCTCCGCGCCGCGCTTGGGTGACCGATCATGGTCGAGCCTCGGAGTCGGCCGCCGGAGGGGCTGGCGCTCGACTCGGCGGCGGGGTTGGCTGATTGGGCGCGGGGCGAGTTGCTTCATCGGCCGGTCGACTGGCACGGCATCTGCCGGGTGTTCTTGCGCGAGACCGACCGTTGGTTTCGCCACGGCTTGACTGCGGAGCAGATCGACCATTTGACCGCCGAGGCGCCAGAGCCGACCGGCGACCCGCGTTGCGACGCCCTGCTGGAGGGGATGGTGGCCCACCAACTGCACGTCCATGGCAGGGCGGCGCCCGATTGGACGCGAACCACCGAACTGGCAGACGGGTGGGGGCCGTTCGTGGAGGACTGGACGCCGAACGAGGCTGTGGTCATGAGCTTGCTGCAGACTCCGGCGGAGCTTTTCGCCAAAGGCGTCATCCTCCCGCGAACGGCTTTCCAGGTGGTCTGAGATGGCCCGGAACACCAAGCAGATGGATGGAGCCGATCTGCGCCGGTTGCTCGGCAAGCTCGATGAGAAACTGGTCGCGCGGGGCGGCCGGGCGTCGATGTATGTGGTCGGCGGGGCGAACATCGCGCTGTCGCTTGACGCCCGGCGTACCACTTTCGACATTGACGCAGTGATCCAAAGCGGCCGGGCCGAACTGCTCGAAGCCGCCAAAGAGGTCGCGGCGGGCGAGGATGGTCTCGGTGAAGACTGGCCGAACACCGCGTTCACCGATTACGGCGAGGGCGGCATCACCTGGCAGTGGTTCGACCGCAAGGAGCTGGACCAGCCGACGACTGCGTTCCAAGGGCGGGCGTTGACCGTGGAACTGGCCTCGCCGGAGATGATGCTGGCTTTGAAGACCCTGGCCGGGCGGCCGCAGGACTGGGACGACGCCTACAAACTGATGCGCCTGACCGGGATTCGCACCCCTGAGCAGTTAGGGCGGAACCTGGCGCGCTTCACCGGCGAACGCATTTTCCGCGCCCAGGGCGGCCCGGGCATGTTCTTGCGGATCGATCCGGAGTTCAAGGAACTGCTTGCCAACGCCCCCGCCGATCTGCGTCCGCCAGCCCGTCCGGCGAGGCGCGAGGCCGGTGGCCGATGTCGGCTCGGTCGCCTGGCCAGCCGGTTCAGGCTTGGGCGGCGGCCTGGGGCAGGCGGGACATGATCGAGGCGAAGCGAGCGGGCGGACTTCCTGGCCAGGCAGATCGACTCAGAGGCCATGGCCTCGATTCTGACCCTGTTCGCGCTAGAGGAGTGCGGTGGTGACCCCAACAGGGCGGAAGTGGCAATCCGGGACTGCGTCAGGCAGTCGCTGGCCGAGGGCTTCCAGGACGCGGGTCAGCCGGGACGGCTATCGGCGGCAATCGCTCGCCTGGCATTTCTGGCCGCGTCGTTGGGCGCAGCCGTTGTGATAGCGACGACCAACTACGCTGCCGTCGTCCGGGAAGCGGCGGCCATGAGCGAGGCGGTGTTCCGCAGCGTGGCCCCGGCCGCGGTTGGGGGCACCGTCGCCTTCCGCTACTTGTCGCCCGAGGACAGCATCAACCCGGATAACCTATTGGGACGCACCATAAGCTTGCTTTTTTCTTCTCCGTGCTGATCTCGGTCACCTGCACCCCTTTCGCGGGGACCAGCGCGGAATCCATGTCGGGCTCTGGGTGCCTGTGGGGGTAATGCAACACGTCAGCAACGTCCCCCGCGAGCGTTCGGCCATCGGAAAACTCGATTATGAATGGACGCACCGGCTGGTGCTGGAGCTGATTCGGTTTGGGAACGAACTGCGGGACCGGGTTCAGGGAGAAGAGAATTGCCGCCGCCACTGATCGGTTCGCGCGCGGAATTCGTTTTCCCGGGACGGATCTCCCCAGGCGTCTGCCACCATGCTCGCAACGGTGAAGGAGTCTGTGAGGACTTGCTCCAGATGGTCGCGTCCAAGGGCCACCGCCTGGCTGATTCTGGGATCTGCAAGGCCGCGGGCGAATGCCGCGGCCGCCTCGCGCGGCGTGACCGCGAGCAAGACGCGGTACAGGTCGGCGAAGTCCTTGGCGCGCAGGCGGTCTGGGTTCCGGCGCAGTTCAGATGGGTCAAGGCGGTCGTGGATCTTGTAAGCCTTGGCGCACAGCGGCGCCGCTGGCCCGGCCACATAGGCGTCCCCAGTTGGCCCCGCGTCGAACGCCCTGAGGGTGCGCCACTGCCGGTCCAAGACGCTCCGCTGGGTGCCGGGCGCGGCGGACACGGCCCGTTCGCCGTGGGCGCCCACGCGGGCGGCCCGGACGCTCCGGCTCGACGTCAGGTTGCCGCGAGCCAGCGACATCGGTGCGATCAGGTCGACGCTGCGGCGCTCATGGATGCTGCGGTCGCGTTGCCCCACAGGCGACCGCACCCCGGGCCGTTCGGGGCGGGCCGCCTCGTAGCCCAGAGCGGCCATGCGCGCGCCAATGCTCGGGTCATCGCTGAGAAGCTCCGGGGTCACGCCCAGGTCGGCGGCGCGGGTGGTGTCCTCCGGGGGAGGGCCGGCACGTCTTGGGTGGCTTCGATGATGGCGTGCCCGCCAAGCACGGTCAGCGCTTCGCGTTGGCCAATCAGGCCGACGATGACGTCGATGAGCGCCCGCCGGGAGGCGATGACATCGGTGTCGGGCGCGTTGAGGTCGTCGCTCACGTGGTCGCCCGGTCGGCGCGGGCCGCGACCAGGCCGGAAACCGCGTAGTCGATGCCCGCTTCGCCGAGCCGCCGCGCCAGCGGGCGCCCCCGTCCGACGCGACGAAGCGGCGCTGAACGCTCCGGCGGGCGATCTTGCCGGCGTTGCCAGCCAGCACGGACATCGCCACCTTGCCTTCGGTGCCTCTCTTCCCCGAGACCAACCCGGCCCGGGTCCGAGCTGGTCCCGACGGCCGCGACCCCAAGAGCGGTCGGGGTGGGCGGCCCAGGTGGGGAACGCCCCCCGGCCGGGGGCCGTTCCGCCCAGTCGGCGGGATCTCCCAAGGATCAAGAGGCCGACCGGTCCTGTGTCGCCGTGTTACGCTGAAACACATGGTGAAGAACGTCACATTGACCCTGGACGAGGACGTCTTGCGGCGGGCCAGAATTCTCGCGGCGCAGCGCGAAACGTCGGTTTCCGGCCTGGTGGGGGAGCTGTTGGGGCAGGCCGTCGGTGATCCAAGGCCGTATCAAGACGTCTGGGCCGCCCAAGAGCGGATCATGGCCGAGGGCTCCGGGCTGCGGCTGGGCGGCCGCCCCCTGACGCGCGAGGAGGCCCACCAAAGGTGAGCCTCGAGTTCGTCGACACCAATGTGCTGCTGTACGCCTACGACGGTTCGGCCGGCGACCGCCACGCCGCCGCCCTGGAGTTGGTCCGGCGGTTGGGCTCATCGCGGCGCGGCGCCATCTCCATCCAGGTGCTGCAAGAGTTTTATGTCAACGCGGCCAGGCCGGGGGTGGCGCCAAACGGCCCCGAGGGCGCGGCCGAGTACCTTGAGGCGCTGGCGCGGTGGCCGGTCCACTCGCCGCTGCCGGGGGACGTGGTCGCGGCGGCCCGCATCGCCCGGGAGAGGCAGCTCTCGTTTTGGGACGCGATGATCGTGCGGAGCGCCGAGCAAATGGGCTGCCAGACCCTGTGGACCGAAGACCTCAACTCGGGTCAGGTGATCAACTCCGTCCGGATCGCGAACCCGTTCGCTTGACGATGCCGGGGCCCCGCGGCGGGCCGCCGCCCCCACGTCGGCGGCAGGGGCTGCGTCTGCGAGAGTGGCGAGCACGCCATCGTCGGCGGCCTGCGCCCAGGTCGCCTACTTGCGAACAGACGTCGCCTACTTGCGAACAGACAAGGGCGCCGGCGAAGTCGATCTGATGGTGGAGCGCCAGGACGGGGGCATTTTGCCGATTGCGGACGCGACCACCCGATCCGGGCCGGTGGAACGGCCCTGCGGTGTAGGAGGACGTTTTGGGAGCAGGCAAGCGGGCGGGCGGGAAGCCGCTCGTCATCGATTACGGGCTGGCGGTGCGCGCGTGGTTGGATACGCGCGAGGACGGCGGCGCGCCCGCCAGGTGGGCCATGACGGAGGCGAAGAAGCCGAGGCCGTCTTGGCCGGCGCGGGGGCCGGCGGGGGAGTCCGGGCCGAACCCCGGCTCGACGGCGTGCTCGGGGTGGGGCATCAGGCCGACCACATTGCCGGCCGCGTTGGTGATCCCGGCGATGTCGCGGCGCGAGCCGTTCGGGTTCCAGCCCTGATAGCGGAACACCACCCGGCCTTCGGCCTCCAACTGGTCGAGGGTCGGCTCATCGGCCACGAACTGCCCGTCCTGGTTCTTCAAGGGGATGGTGATCTCCTGGCCGACCTCGAACTGGCCGGTCCAGGCGGTCCGGTTGGACTCGACCCGCAGCCGCTGCTCGCGGCAGACGAAGGTGAGGTGGTTGTTCTTGATCATCGACCCCGGCAGCAGGTGCGATTCGGTCAGGACTTGGAAGCCGTTGCAGATTCCCAGCACCGGCAGGCCGCCCCGGGCGGCCTCGATGATCGACTCCATGACCGGGGCGAAGCGGGCGATGGCGCCGGCCCGCAGGTAGTCGCCGTAGGAGAACCCGCCCGGCAGCAGCACCGCGTCAACTTGCCGAAGCGACTTCTCGGCGTGCCACAGCGCCACCCCCTCCGCCCCGGCCAGCCGGGCCGCCCGCAGGGCGTCGCGGTCGTCCAGCGTGCCCGGAAAGACGACCACCCCGATACGGGTCGTCATGCCGGGCCCCGCCCCTCGGCATCGGCGGCGGCGCCTGCCTGACTGGAACGACCGGCGGCATCGGCGGCATCGGCGGTGTCGAAGCGGACCGACACCACGTCCTCGATCACCGGGTTCGACAAAACCGTCACAGCCGCCTCGCGGGCGGCCGCCAACAACTCGGCCGAGGGCGGCCCGGCGGCCTCCAACTCGAAGCGTTTGCCCTGGCGGACGGCCTGGAACTGGGTGAACCCGAGGCGCGGCAGGGCGCCGGCGACGGCCTTGCCCTGGGGGTCCAGCAATTCCGGCTTGGGCATGACGTCCACAATCACTCGTGCCATGGTTTCCTTCTCAAGGGTCGGTGGGCAATGCCAGAACCAAGCCTAGTGGGCGCGCCCGGCCGCGGGTTGGAGCCGGGCGCGCCCGGGCGGCTCACTTCGCCATCAGCTTGATGGCCGTCCCGCCCGTTCCGGCGAACGCGACCTCGGCGGCCTGGTCCGCCGCCCCGAAGACGAGCACCAGGAACTCGCTGCTCGCCCAGGCCACGTCCGGGCGGACGGTCGAGCCGTCCTGGTCCAGCGCCGCGCCCTTGGCCAGCGCCTCGAAATCGGAAACGGTGCCGTCCACCGCCATCATGACGAGCAGGCCGTCCTGGTACTCGGTCGTGTTCACCAGGTATTCCCCGGGCAGCGAGCTTCCGGCCAAAGCGATGGTGCCGCCCGTGATATGCGTGTCGCCGAGAAAGGTCTTGAAGGACCCTTCGGCATCCGCCAGCCCCGCTGGATCGACGATGGCCAGGGTGACGCCATCGATCTCGAAAACCGGGGATTCCACGGCTGGCTCCTCTGACGGTTCTTCTGATGGCACTTCTGAGGGTTCTTGTGACCGTTCTTCTGTGGGCTCTTCTGCCGGTTTCGCCGCCGTTTTGCTCGCGCCGGCGCTTGAAGTGCTCCCGGCCTTGGCACCGTCGCCGCAAGCCGTCAGGCCGAGGCCGGTCAAGGCCAGCACGATCGCCAATCCGGCCTTGACGGCTCTGTCAAATGTCTTCCGTTTCATGTCCTTCTCCTTTCGATTGGTCTGAGCCGACGGCTCGGTCCAACGATGCTATGAAGGCGCGGCGAGGCGTTGGTCTGCTGGCAGCAGACAATTAGGGGTCGGCGGGCGGGCGGCGGGCGCGGCCCCGCCGGCCGGGGAGTTCAGGCGAGGAAGGCCTGGCCGGTCAGGCGTTCGTAGGCGTCGACGTAACGTTGGCGGGTCTTTTGCACGATGCCGCCGGGCAGGGCTGGCGGCGGCGAGTTGCGGTCCCAGCCCGCCTCCTTGGTCAGCCAGTCGCGCAGGAACTGCTTGTC